>NZ_LGSU01000356.1 GCF_002260545.1 Hydrocoleum sp. CS-953
CCCTACTCCCTACTCCCTACTCCCTATTTAAAAAGAAACTGGCACCAACTTCAAAGGTCCAACCCCCAATTCTTGAGATGACAGCGATCGAACCTCAAACAAAGCCATCATATCCTTAAATTCAGGTTGACCACGGGAAGCACCTGTAATACCTCTAGCAATAATCAAACCACACCAACCACGAGTAGCAATGCAACGCTCGTCCCATTTTTCTCTAGCTTCCTGGTGTACAGGGTCATTTTGCATAAATTCACCAAATAAATGCAGTACACCATCATAAGTTTTCAATATGCCCAAATCATAATTTTTTTCCTCCATAGGGTCTTCCCCTGGATTAAATCCTATACCATGAAGTCCCTGAGCTTCTTCTAAATCTGTTATCAACTTAGTTGCTTTTGGCAGAGAAGTTTGAATTAAAATTATTGGTAGACCTTCTCCTGATGTTTCAATATCTTCGTCGGCTGGCTGATATTGTTTAGTATTATCCCTTAAATATTCCACTGTCTCCCAAGGCACTACTCCCAAACTCAAGAAAGAATTTGGTGGAACCAAATCATCTTTAAGCATAGGCATTTCAATTTCTAATTCTTCATCTCCTTCCGCGTCAGACTCCACAGCCATTTCATATAATTCTTCTGCTACTTCTGGCATAGTTGTGACTTTAACTGATGCTACCTGGTCTGATTGAGGTATGGGAATGCGGTAGCGACTACTAATGCTAGGGAATTTATCACCCATCATTTTCTTGCGGGAGCCTCGCAANTCTTTAAGCATAGGCATTTCAATTTCTAATTCTTCATCTCCTTCCGCGTCAGACTCCACAGCCATTTCATATAATTCTTCTGCTACTTCTGGCATAGTTGTGACTTTAACTGATGCTACCTGGTCTGATTGAGGTATGGGAATGCGGTAGCGACTACTAATGCTAGGGAATTTATCACCCATCATTTTCTTGCGGGAGCCTCGCAAAAAGCGATGTAGTGCTTCTAAAGTAACTAATGTTGTAAGTGCTTCCTCTTCATAGAGAATAGACCTTAAACCTTCTAAAGGATGTAAATTACCAAAATTGGCCTGAATTTCTGATATTGATAAATTTTCTAGATTTGTATCCCCATTCTCATTATCTTCATCCTCCTCCTGAAAACTATCGTAAGTAATAAAAAGGCAATCTTGCCCTAAAAAAGCTTCTTCTAAATTTTCATAAGATTTTTCATAAGCTACTCTTTCTCTAAACCTTTTCAGAGAATCTAAAGAACGATACAACAAAATTCCATAATCCATGCCCAATTTACCCAAAACACAGATATATAGATTTTCAATATCCCATTGATTAAGTTCTATAGAGATAATTTGATGCTCTCCTAATATTTCCCAAGGAGCATCATCCCAAATTTGGTCTGCTTTTTCCACTAAAGCTTCTGCATATTCAGGAGGTAACTGAGGCGGACGATTATCTGATACTTCCTGTAGTCCCCGAAATATTTCATCAATTAGAGGTAAATCTGGTACATAATCAATTGTAATTCCTAAGTTTTGTAAGACACCCCTAAGAAAAAATTGAATTTCTCGGTCTTTGACAACTATTTTTTGTGGCCTAATTGCTGGAGCTGGACTTTGAGGATTTTCCATAGCTCTCAGTAATGTCCGAACAATTGCTTCGGGGCCAGTATCTGGCGTTACCATATCCATTGCTCTGACCATGCCATGGGAGCCATCTACCCAGATAATACATTCGTTTGTTTTTTCTGACTCTAATTCTGGGTTAGAGCTGGAGTNTCCTAAGTTTTGTAAGACACCCCTAAGAAAAAATTGAATTTCTCGGTCTTTGACAACTATTTTTTGTGGCCTAATTGCTGGAGCTGGACTTTGAGGATTTTCCATAGCTCTCAGTAATGTCCGAACAATTGCTTCGGGGCCAGTATCTGGCGTTACCATATCCATTGCTCTGACCATGCCATGGGAGCCATCTACCCAGATAATACATTCGTTTGTTTTTTCTGACTCTAATTCTGGGTTAGAGCTGGAGTCTGAATATATAGGACGGCGATCGCCTTCCCATACACTAGGAACTTGTTGTAATTTTTGTAACCTACGAATTGTTGAAGGATTGAGAGCTACCATATACTAAGCCTGTGAAAGTGAAGCAATTGCTGGATATTTTTTCCTTTGACCTTAAACCATATTTTTATCAATGTATTTTTATATACATTTTTCTGGAACGGTCTTGCTAGCATGAGGAGAATTGTCTCTTTGACGATACTGAACTATTGCTAGGAGCGAGTGGGTGATATAATCATACAAAAGTGTCCGAGACTTGATACATATTTATACCCATCTTTCAATGATTCTAGCATTAGTAAGGATAGTCTTTAAAACAACTATAGACAAGTATAATCAGTATATGGGATTTTTTAGGGACTAAATATTTATTGCTTGTAATTCCAATCAGAATTCAGGTACAAAACTATGGGTTCTTGGTTGCAGGGTAAAGAGAAAATAAAAGAAGAAAAACTATACCAATCCTATTTTATTTGTGTCCAAAATATTGTCACTTTTGGGAAATAGGTAACAGGCAATAGTTGATATGCAAGGGTTTTGGAGTTTATTTCTAGTTTTTAAATTGTTACAACCTGTTGAGGATTGCTATATACTATTTTAAGTTATTTTTCCCTAAATCTCAGGTTTTCAACCAAAATGTTCCTAATATTGAACAAAAAATTTTGATTGATGATCATTATTCTTTTCGGAATTGTTTTTCTTGATCTAGTTGGCTTTAAACCTTAATTATTCGGTAAAGCAAGTTATCGCATTAGGGAAAAAATTGAAAGCTTAGTTAAGGATTTGC
>NZ_LGSU01000357.1 GCF_002260545.1 Hydrocoleum sp. CS-953
TTTACCGAATAATTAAGGTTTAAAGCCTCTCATGATCAAGGAGAAACAATGAATTTATTTTCCTTTTATTCAATCCTCTTCCTTTTAGGGAGAGATAATTATCAATTATCCATTATTGAAAGGTATTTATTCAGTAAGTGAAGCTCTCTCCCGTTAAATCAAAGATTATAACAGGAGCTTCACAATTATCCGAGCAATCAGTTTGAAAACCCCATAGTCTTTACTGTATCTAGAATTGGTTAAGGTTGAATCCTCAATAAGATTTAATGTAAAAAGCCACAACCTTCTTCAAGCTTTTTCCAAGGGGGCCATTGTTAAGCCAGCGCGACTCAATTGCTGATGGTACAATTCTGCTTGTTCTAGAGGTCCAACCCAGACGATCGCTTGACCTTCGTTATGAACCTGGTGAGTTAGTTCCCAAGCAAGATCGCTTGTCATGCCAGGAATATATTTTTGTAGACATTCGGCGACGTGCTTAAATGTATTTACATCGTCATTCAGAACAATGACTTTGTAGTTGGGATATGGCTTATTAACAACTTGACCAGACTGTTTAGGAGCAAGAGTTGCAGATGAACTACCCCCTCCTCCAATTGCGACAATTCCTGTGATGGAATTTTTAGGACTCATAGGACTATTCTCCTTTATACATCAATAAAATTACAAAATTACATTGGGATAATTTATACATATTTTAGCTGGTTAAGGTAGGGAACGAGTGTAGCGCTACGCGCAAGTCAGAAAGTCAACAATTATTCAATCCAATTCTTTGCCCTACTAACAGCTTTTTGCCAAACGACAAAACTCTCCTGAGCTGATTGAAAATTTTCACTAGGATTAAATACCTGCTCTGGTTGACTATTACTCAGCAATTTCTGATAATCATCCCACAAACCAACTGTCAAACCAGCAGCAAAAGCAGCACCTTGAGCTGTAGCATCAATAAAAGCAGGGCGCTCAACCGGAATACCCAACAAGTCTGCCTGAAATTGCATCAAAAAATTATTTTGAGAAGCTCCACCATCGACTTTAAGATTTGCTATGGAGAACTTACTATCCTTATTCATAGCATCCACAACTTCTTTAACTTGAAAAGCGATCGCTGACAAAACTGCTCTGACGATATGTTCTCGTTGCACACCCCCAGTAATTCCTAGAAAAGCACCGCGAGCATTCATATCCCAATGGGGTGCCCCCAAACCACTTAAAGCAGGTACAAAATAAACACCATTAGTATCTTTTACTTGTAGCGCCAAATGTTCGGTTTCTGCTGCGGAGTCAATAATTTTCATCCCGTCGCGCAACCACTGAATACAAGCTCCTGTCGTAAACATTGCTCCTTCTAAGGCGTAAGTTGTTTTAAGTTTACCGTTGACTTCCTGACTCCAAGCTATAGTTGATAAAAGTTGATTTTGAGATTTAGTCAGACTATCTCCAGTATTTGCAATTAAAAAGCTACCTGTACCATAAGTGCATTTTGACATTCCTGGTAAGTTGCAACCATGAGCAAATAAGGCAGCTTGTTGGTCTCCTAACACTGTAGCGATGGGAATTGATACGCCGAATAAATCTGGTTTAGTATGACCGAATATGCCAAAACTAGGTTTAATTTCTGGCATTATTTCTCTAGGTATTTGAAACAGGTCTAATAATTCCTTATCCCAGTCTAGAGATTCGATATTCATTAACATTGTACGACTGGCGTTACTATGGTCTGTGGCGTGAACTTTTCCACCAGTTAGTTTCCACAAAATCCAAGTATCGATAGTACCTGCTAAAATATTTTTGAGGTCAATATTGAGTTTTTCTCGCTTTACCCAGTCTAGCAACCAAGATAGTTTAGTAGCAGAGAAATAAGCATCTAAAATTAATCCGGTGCGCTGATGAATTTTTTCTGCTTCACCTTTTGCTGCTAATTCTCGACATAAGGATGCAGTACGACGATCTTGCCAAACGATGGCTTTGTGGAGGGGTTTCCCTGTGGTTTTATCCCAAAGAAGACAAGTTTCTCGTTGTACTGTTAAACCGATCGCTTCTACCTTTGAAGCGGAAATTTCAGTATCTCGGAAAACTCGCTCTATCATTGCATAAGTGTCTTCCCAGATTTCTTCAGCATCATGTTCTAACCNCGACATAAGGATGCAGTACGACGATCTTGCCAAACGATGGCTTTGTGGAGGGGTTTCCCTGTGGTTTTATCCCAAAGAAGACAAGTTTCTCGTTGTACTGTTAAACCGATCGCTTCTACCTTTGAAGCGGAAATTTCAGTATCTCGGAAAACTCGCTCTATCATTGCATAAGTGTCTTCCCAGATTTCTTCAGCATCATGTTCTAACCAACCCGGATATGGATAATATTGGGTAAGTTCTTTGTAAACTTGACCGACACTAGCACCTTGAGAGTTGAATAATATTGCTCGGTTGCCTGTTGTACCCAGGTCGAGCGCAAGAATATATTTTTCTGTATCTGTAGTCATCATACCGTTTCATAGAAGTTATAAAGTCAAAAGTTTATTGTATGAACTGAAAATTTTAGTTGATAATAAGATAGTCTTGCATAGTAATGGTACATGGGGATGAACAATGTCTAGCAAGGGAGCAAGATGCTCTCACTGCTATTTTCTTGCAATCATTTACAGCCACTTGAGCTGATAGCTGAATGCTGAATGCTTAAAGCTATACTTGTTTTTTATTTACCATAATTACTGGTATTTTGACTAGGATTTTTAACTTTTCTTATTACTTTGGCAAATTAGCGATCGCCAATTTGCATTATTGTACATTGGGCAAATATATACTCATCAAGAAACTGTTGATTAAATGATAATTTAATTATCTATGGCTTTTATCGAGT
>NZ_LGSU01000358.1 GCF_002260545.1 Hydrocoleum sp. CS-953
AGAAGATAGGGAACAGGGAACACTTAACTGGTATGGAGGGAATAGGGAATAGGCAAAAAAACAATTATTTGTTATCAGGAACTTCATCAGAACTGATTGAGTATGAATAGTCATACCTTCTCTCTCTGTAGAGTTATTTCAATCCCTTGCCTTATTCAAGCTTTAAGATTGAGTTGTGAAACTTTTTTATTAATACTTATTTTACAGACAGTCTCTTATTTAACAAACAGTCTATAATATTAAGAACCTTTATGCTAACCTACTTGCTAAAATTGGGTTTTGCTAAAAAGATAAAGGATATTAGTATCATTCAATAATTCTAGTTTTTCCTATTATATATTTCCTCAAAATTAATATGAGTCAAGACGTAATTATATTATGGTATCGTAACGACCTACGCATCCATGACCATGAACCACTATATAAAGCACTAAAAGCTAATTCTCAAATTATTCCTATTTATTGTTTAGACCCAAGGCAATTTGGTCAAACAAATTTTGGCTTTCCTAAAACAGGCGTATTTAGAGCAAAGTTTTTACTAGAAAGTATTGTTGATTTGCGTAACAGTCTACAAAAATTAGGTAGTAATTTAGTTATTTTTCAAGATAAACCAGAAATAGCAATTCCTAGATTAGCTGAACAATTATCTGCTAAATCTGTATTTTTTCATCAAGAAGTTACTGCCGAAGAAGTTAAAGTAGAAAGAGCAGTTCATCAGGCGCTAAAACAAATTGGAGTTAAATTAAAATCATTTTGGGGTTATACACTTTACCATCCAGATGATTTACCTTTTGAGATTAACCAATTACCAGAATTATTTACTAATTTTCGCAAAGATGTAGAGAAAAATTCTAGTGTAAATCCTACATTTCCAACTATTCAAAAATTACCATCTTTACCAGAAATTGAGATAGGAGAATTACCCACATTATCTGATTTAAACCTAGAAATACCACCACTAGATTCACGGGGAGTTTTAGAATTTAAAGGGGGAGAAACTGCTGCTAAGGAAAGAGTAAAAAATTACTTTTGGCAGCAAGACTGTTTAAAAGTTTATAAGGAAACAAGAAATGGAATGTTAGGGGCAAATTATTCTTCTAAATTTTCCCCTTGGTTAGCATTAGGATGTTTGTCGCCTCGTTATATTTATGAACAAGTTAAAGAATATGAATATCAAAGAGTTAAAAATCAATCAACTTATTGGTTAGTTTTTGAGTTACTTTGGCGAGATTACTTCCGATTTATTTGTCAAAAACATGGGAATAAAATATTTCATAAATCTGGTTTACAAGGTGTAGTTATTCCTTGGCAAGAAGATTGGGAAAAATTTCAAAAGTGGCAAGCAGGTAAAACAGGATTTCCTCTAGTAGATGCTAATATGTGTGAACTTTTGGCTACAGGGTTTATGTCAAATCGTGGTAGACAAAATGTTGCTAGTTTTCTGACTAAAAATTTAGGAATTAATTGGCAAATGGGAGCTGAATGGTTTGAGTCTTTACTAATAGATTATGATGTTTGTAGTAATTGGGGAAATTGGAATTATACTGCTGGAGTTGGAAATGATGCGCGAGGTTTTCGCTATTTTAATATTATTAAACAGGCAAAAGATTACGACCCTGAAGGAAAATATGTGAAATATTGGTTGCCAGAATTAGGAAAAGTGCCTGCTGCTAAAGTACACGAACCTTGGAAATTATTGTCTGTTGAACAAGATAGATTTGGTGTAAAAATAGGGGTAGATTATCCACAAACAATTGTTGATTTATGGCAGTCGGTTAAGGAGAATGAAAAAATTTATAATACAGCATTAAATATTACAGAAGGAAGAAGGAAGAAGGAAGAAGGAAGAAGGAAGAAGGAAGAAGGAAGAAGGAAGAAGGAGAAATCTTGAATAAAAAAAGGGTAAAATGATAGATATAGAACTCTACATTCTTTTTCATATCTATGTCTAATATAGCAATCAGGAATGAGATGTGAGAATTTTTATGATAGTTAGTTTGAGGTGAAAAGCTTAAAAATTATGACTCCTGACTCCTGATTCCTGACTCCTAAATGCCACTAAAATCTTACAACTCACATAAGATTGCTATATCTGTAATACCACTTTGAAAAAAGAATGCTACAAAAATGTAGAGATTGATTGGATATGGTTAAAAATAGCTACTACATGACTTACGCAGAAGCACTATATATAATACCAAATTCAAAAAAGGTAGTTACATCTTAAGTTGTGATTTATTCCTAGAATAAAAAACTTGATAAATCCCATAAATTCTCAAAATTAAACCTTTTTTATTATTTTTTTTCTTTGCCTATTGCCTGTGCCGTGACTGTAGCAATATTTTATGAAATTGGTATAAGATTAAAAAACTATAACGTTATAGTTTTAAACCCTATATAGATGGTCTTTGCGTAAGTCCTAAAATAGTTAATTGACCTTCAAGGATAAATTAATAAATTTGACCGAAATCCTGGATATTTTGCCAAAATTTTCGATTTATACCAATTACCATGCATTAATGCTATACTTCGGCTATACTTCCACACCTCAATAGTTACCAAGATTCAAAGTCTTTTTTTGACAATTTTTAGTTATACCAATTCTCAAAAACTTTGCTATACTTGAATTTTCTATTTCTAAATACTATTTATTGACGTAATTTTATTGTTAGCTAACCTCTGTAATTTATCCAGTTATTTTTACAACTTTCCAAGGGTAGCATTACTTTTGAGAAATGATATTAATTATATAAAATCCGGTTATATAGTAATTGCAAAACTACTTCTTCATTAATACAAGTTTTCTATTGAATAGGAATTATATAATTTAATAGTTCAAATCCAATATTTCTCCTAACTCC
>NZ_LGSU01000359.1 GCF_002260545.1 Hydrocoleum sp. CS-953
CTCCTCCCCCTCTCCCCACCCTCCTACAAGGGTTTCAGGGGTTCCTTATCAGGGATAGCTTTTAGGGAGAGGTAATTATCAATTATCAATTATCAATTATCAATTATCAATTATCCATTGTTTCCTGTTGTTGCCGTTCTTGGGAAAGTTGGTTTAACAGTGATATAATTTCAGTCCCACGCTCTAGGGAGCGGTCCTCGATAAAGATAACTTCTGGAGTTCGACGTAGACGTATTCTATGGCCTAACTCACTGCGGACATAGCCAGTGGCAGACCTTAGACCCGCCATAGTTTCCGACCTTACTTGGTCAGACCCATAGATACTTACAAATATTTTAGCGTGTTGTAAGTCTCCAGAAACATCTACATCTGTGACACTGACCATACCAATACCTACCCGATTATCTTTGATACCATGGAGCAACATCTGGCTGATTTCCTGCTTGATTAATGAAGCAACCCGGGAAACGCGACGACCTGTAGCCATGATCATTACCCCCTACAATTTCATACTCACCATATCTATATTAATACCTTCCATAGACTTATGGGAGCTTTTTGTAGCTTGGATAAAATTAATTAGGGTTTGCTGAAACAGTCTTATGAGTGAAGGTGGGACTCAGGAGTCAGGAGAACCCATTTGGGATATATGATCGGGAGTGTGGGGAGTCTGGGGAGAGGGGGAGGTAAGGAGATGGCCTATTGGAGGTGTATTGGAGTATTTTTCAACCTTTTTCTCATATTACTTCTATTCCATATACGACTCCGTTCCTCAAAATTTAATCAAGGCAAAGATACTAAATGGTTTCTATAGAGCAGGTAGGAGAGCATTTCTGGAGTATTCAGTAGTATAGCTTCTCTGCAAGAGCCATTTACCGAATAATTAAGGTTTAAAGCCTCTCACTCGCCGTGGAGAAACAATGAATTTATTTTCCTTTTATTCAATCCTCTTCCTTTTAAGGAGAGGTAATTATCCATTATCAATTATCAATTGTCAATTATTGAAGACCCTAGGAAGCTAACTGAAATGACCGATAGGGAAGGTTTTCGACCAAGATTTATGATAAGAAATAAAAAAGCAAATATTATGGGAGTAAATAAATGGAAAATGAATTTTCTATTGGCCAGAAAGTCAGATTAGTAGTTCAACCAGCCTACATCAAAACTGCTGAATCGATGCCCATATTACGTCCCCCTAATGTAGTGCGTTTGGGTGAAGTAGGAACTATTTTAAGTTGCAAAGCAGGAAATTATTGGGCTATTCGTTTTGAGAAAGGAGCATTTCTGATGGATAGTCAATATATAGAAGCTGTGGCAGTTGATTCGGGAACTGCCCAGCCAGATCATAATACTGATGAGGATACCAATAAGATAACTCCGTCTTCAGAATCGTAGATTTAATTGAGTAGTTCTCCTAAATTACCAATAGTTTCTTTAACTTTTCCTACGATTTCGTTAATCTTACCTACATCAATGTGCATTTCTTCGGTAGGATATTTTTCCAGAACTTCTAGCACTGATATTCGGTTGTCATCTGCTGCTGCTAATAGAATGGCAGAACGTAGGGCTTTGTCACTTTCATAGTTGTGTCTCGTCTGAACTACTTCTGCGACACCTTTAGTTAAATTTTGACCTAGATTACTATACAGCACTTTGGCTAGGTTAGCAACATCAGCTCCTACTTCTAATGTCATTAATCCACGAACTGTATTAGGATTGACTTTTGATATGCCTAGAGCTTGAGAAATTGTTTTGGTAGTTTTGCCCGTTTCTGCAAATTGTCGTAGATCCTTAACTTTGACTGATGCTTTTATTGGGCCAAATAAATCTATGACGATTTTATTCGTGGCGATCGCGCTTTGATGGGAAAGCATTACTCCAGCAATAGCACCCACAATAATTAATGGACTACGGGACAGCAGATTTGATAATTGCATGGTTATATATTGAGTTAGATTTTAATCTAAGCTTGATGATAATATTTATTTATTTGTTTTGATTAGATTATAAACATTAAATTTAATTAGTGTATGAGGTTGGTGAACAAAAGTATGATTTGATAGAAGTCAGCAGTCAGGAATTATAAAGGAGCTTTTTCTGCATCAAAAATAGCTCTGCAGAAACACGTTATAAGTTTAGGAATTTCATACCGTGTTTCACTAACACCTAGTGTATTTAGTCTAGTAGACATCTCCAAAAATTAAAAATCAAATCAATTCTCCCATGCGAAATTATCTATTTTTTCTTCCTGTTCCCTCTTCCCTATTCCCTGTTCCCTCTTTTCTGGAGATGTCTAGTTATTACTTTCTCTTCATAGACATCTGTAGAAATTGAATATTTCTTTTTTTAAACCATTGTAGGGATGTTCCATATAATCTCCCTAAATTCTTTTTGGGAAATATCTCTTCAATAATTGATAATTGATAATTGATAATTACCTCTACCTAAAAGGAAGAGGATTGAATAAAAGGAAAATTTTTTCTCTCTTAGTCGATTGGATATGGTGTTTTGCTGGTGCAAAGCTTTCCTATCGGAAAGTTGTGCGGAACGCTAAATGACCGCTTGTTTCTCCACGGCGAGTGAGAAGCTTTATACCTTGATTTTTCGGTAATTAATAAGAATCTTTTCTAATAAATCCTATTTACACCAATTCCATCAAATATTGCTACAGTCACGCCCCAGGGAACAGGGAATATATAACAGAGGATAGTGAAAGAAAAACTCGATTAAAAAGAGGAAAAAATGTTTGATTTTTATACTTTATGGAATTTAATTTTTTTTATTCTAGTAATAAATAATCAATTGAGATGTAACTGCATTTTTTGAATTTGATATTATCCGATCATTATCTAAGGCCAGATG
>NZ_LGSU01000036.1 GCF_002260545.1 Hydrocoleum sp. CS-953
ATACTATACCATCTACTATGCAATACCAAGAAGAGTCTTTATTTTTCATTTTAACGACCTCAATAAGNCCGAAAAATACTATACCATCTACTATGCAATACCAAGAAGAGTCTTTATTTTTCATTTTAACGACCTCAATAAGTTAATTTTTCGATAGTAAAAAAAATGCTCAATTTATAGCTTTAAGATGAAGAAAAAACAAATGTTAGCTCTTGGGTTACATCGACTTGCGGTAGCTATGGTAGCTAGAGGTTTATCTCCTCTATTACCAATATAT
This sequence comes from Hydrocoleum sp. CS-953, assembly GCF_002260545.1. Lineage (GTDB taxonomy): Bacteria > Cyanobacteriota > Cyanobacteriia > Cyanobacteriales > Microcoleaceae > Trichodesmium. The sequence goes on from NZ_LGSU01000036.1 coordinate 278, forward strand.
GCAATATATTTAGATGCTAATTCCCAATTAGTAGGTTACTATATGTCTTTTTTGCAAATTGCTTTAATTACTGGGAATTTTTTGGGTGGTTGGTTAGGAGATAAACTGGGAAATAAAAAAATCTTGCTTATTGCTAGTACCGTAGCTAGTATTCCTACTATCTGGTTAATAGGTCAAGTTAATAATATTTGGCAACTAGCTACATTGACAAGTATTGTTTGGTGTTTTTATCTCGGTATTGGCATTAATCTTAATATTACTCTAGTAGGTTTATTAACTGTGCCAAAAGAAAGAGGAAAAGTATTTAGCATATTTTCTGTTGTAGCAGCTTTGGCTGGATTATTAGCAGGTTTAACATTTGGTCCTGTTGCCGATTTATGGGGTTATTCGACTATGTTTAAATTTGTTTGTTTGTTTTCTTGCTTTTTTGCTTTATCGGAATTATTTTTAGAGGATAAACCTATTTCTAATACTCCCTTAAAAGAGAAAATAACTGAACATTCAAGCAAAAAATGGTCGAAAGAATTTTTATTGATGCTGATAGCTACTTTAATAATGGGGTTAGTTTCTTTTGGCGGTAATTTAGGTCTTTCTTTGGCTATGAACCAGCAAGGTTTTTTGTTGAGACATATTTCTTTTGTGGCGGGTTTCAGTGCTAGTATTTCTTTTTTATTTTCCCCTCTAAGTGGTTGGATGAGCGATAAATTTGGTCACAAACCAATATTAATTTCATGTTATTTAATAGGTGCATTGGGAATTTTTTCTCTTGCTAGTGCAGTATCTCTATGGCAATTTTATTTGGCTGCTTGTGGAATATCTTTTTTGTCTTATGTTGCTTTGGGTCCTAGTTCTGCTTTAGTAGCAGATTTAGTTGCTCCAGATTTTTTGGGAAGAGGTTTTTCTCTGTTTAGAAGTGCACTCCGAGTCGGAGGAATTATTGGATTTACTTTTACTGGTGGTCTGATTGAAAAAATCGGAATAAGTTTAATATTTGTGTTGGAAGGATTCATTTTAATTGTTGCAGTTGGTTTATTAATTCCTAATTTTCGTGAGTAGGGGAGTATTCAAAAATTAATAATTAACAATTAACAATTAATAGTTAATAATTCCCTCTTCTGTAATATAG
>NZ_LGSU01000360.1 GCF_002260545.1 Hydrocoleum sp. CS-953
GTAATGGTGCTGAAAATTGGTCCGAAAAATTTGAGTTTCTTAATACCTGATTTGAGAAGCTAAATTAATGGCTTGAGTCTAGAAAATACAAGCATTTAGCTGAATGTTGTGGTTGATACTTTGCTCAAAAATCCTATCAGTTAACTTAAGAGATATGGTATTAAAGGCCATTTAAGAGATATGCGATAAAAGATAATTGGGTTTATACTATTTCAGAAGTTAAACAGAAAAATTTTATAAAAACTTAAACATTGTCTAAAATCTTAGGGTTGTGGTGATAGGAGGATTATTGTGTTTCATAGACTTGCAGAACAACATCGTCAATTTGTACAAGACCTAGTAATGAATTTACAAGCTCTAGCAATTGTTCTAGAGAATAGAGGATATTTGGCATCCTGTTACACTTGTGGAGGTCAAAGGAATAGTGCATCATTCATGGTCAGTCTAGGAGAAAATCATCTGATTCGCTTTCTCGTATCAGATTATGGAATTACATGGACAGAAATGCGAGATGACCGTGAATTAATGAAATTAGAAGGAGCTGAAGCAATTAGCCAACTACAAGAACTAGCTAATTTGGTCAAAAATCAGATTCAGCCTTGTCAAAAGTCTAATCAACTGAGGCAGGAAGACTTCAGCCTGAATAAGGCAATTTAGTCCAAGAGTGATCCTGGGTGAGACCTCGTGGTTGTAATACTAAATTCAAAAAAGATAATTAATTAGAATAAATACAAAACTTTTAATGGACTTCCTGCCAATCATAGAGCTGTAATTAAAATTAATTGGCAGAAAAAGAATTTATTAAACTTATCGAACTGTGTTTAGTCCATTAACAGCAGTTTGACTCTAATCAAGACACATTCTACAAATCGATAATTCGTGAATCCGTTATTCTGACTCCTAACTTCTGTCAAGAAAATACTACTAGAGAGTATTTTTNTAAAACTTCCATAAATTTATGCTATCTATAGAGTTTTCATTTGATATGTGGAAACTAAGTTATATTAAAAAGGGAATAGGGAATAGGTATGGAGGGAATAGGGAAGAAGGGAAAACAGCATGAAATAGTAGATTAACACAAGGATATGTGGTATTCTGCACAAGGCTTTTTTATTATAAAAAAACTAAATTTTGATTTACATATCATTTGAAAATACTATATAGGGCTGGCTGATTAAATATCAAAGCATTGACAGATAAAGGTATTAGCCTTTTTGAGTCTGAAATACCTTGGTTTTCAGCCCTTCAGCCTCAAAAACTTACGATATTGGGGTGACGCGAGGCAGAAAAATCACTCTTGCTATACTTTCTGACTACCTTCTCTATAACTCCTATTTTTCCTGATTCTTAACTACTCCCTACTCCCTACTTCCTACTCCCTACCTCAACAAAAAGTATTTATTCGGCAAACCCTATTTAAACCCTTTTATTAAGGGATATTATTAAGCCAGAATTCAATTTTACTACAAAAGTCGAAAAGTCGGCTTTATATTCATTAGTATTCCACAGGAAATTCTTACCTTAAGACTATACTTGATCAACATCTTTAGTTAACAGTAAATATNCATTAGTATTCCACAGGAAATTCTTACCTTAAGACTATACTTGATCAACATCTTTAGTTAACAGTAAATATATTTAAAAATAGGTTTTTTTGTGATGAGTAATTTCGAGTTCCCAAGCTATCCACCTCCACCCCTCCCCATCTTTATTGTCAAAAAATGGTTTTATAAGTTTGTTATAATAGACAACTTTAAGAGTGGGTTATTATGGCTGATAGCTAATAGCTGAATGCTTACTTTTGTATTAGACCGTAATTGGTGAATCGACATAGATACTAGGTTTCTCTATATCAAAAGCAATACCATATTCCTTAAGTTTCAAAGTAATTCTTTGACTAGCATTATCTAACATTTGACGACGAAAATCCATAGATACTTTACCAGAACCTAAGATAAAAAATGTAATTTGGGCTTGAGTAATATTTTCTGATTTGGAACTAGGTAAATTTTTAAAGGTAATATTAGTATTACGAGGGTCAATGCCAAATATATCAGCGGTACTTGCTAAGATAACTTGACGTATTAGTGCTTGTTCTTCAATATCCACATCACGATAAAAAGTTAAGTCTAAAATAGACATAACTTTCTTTGCTGCACTAAAGTTTTCAATGTTTACCTGTGTTAGAGAATTATTAGGGATAATAATTAAAGTACCTTTACCAGAAGAACGAATTTTAGTTGAGCGTAAACCAATAGATTCTACCCTACCAAAAGTACCATCGGGAAGACCAATATAGTCATCTATTACAAAAGGTCTATCTATATAAAGAACAATTCCACCAAGTAATTGACTTAAAGTATTTTGGGAAGCAAAAGCAACGGCTACACCTCCTATTCCCAAACTAGCAATTAAACCAAATACATTCACTTGGTGAGTTTGAGCAAAAATGATAATAGCTAGAACAATAATAATAAAGTTCGCTAGAAATTTACCTACTATAAATAAGTCACTATTTGCTTTCCGATTGCTTCTGAATGCTGCTTCTATTAAATAGATATCAAAAAATTGTTTAACAAATTTAAAACTTAACCAAGTAGTGACAATAGTTAAGATTAAACTCAGAATTATTTCCAGAATAAAAGCTTCAGAATATGGTGTAACAGCTAGAATAGTTATCTCAGATATTGCTAAAGCAATGACTATTCCAATTAATAATTTATTCGGGGATATAATAATCTTATATGCTTCCAAAATTTCTGTAGATACTATTTTTCCTATTAGTTCAGGTAGTTTACTAATTCCCAGAATTGCAACTATTGTTATTACCCCTATTGCAAGTAAGCGCAGAATGCTACTAATATCTATAAC
>NZ_LGSU01000361.1 GCF_002260545.1 Hydrocoleum sp. CS-953
AATCTATATAGTAAAAAAAATTAGCATTTAAGCATTAACTAATTTAAAAATAAACTTCCAGTTTCCTCAATTAACAGACTAGATTTATCCAAATTGAAATCATTAGTTTCCGTCATAATCAACTCTAAAAGACCTTTTTCAGCGATGACCTGTGGTTGTATCAATAAAAAGCCTCCCTTATCACGATAGAAAGTAATATTCACAGGCACTTTTAATGTCCTTAAAATAACTTCAGATTTTCCTGATAACTGACGTTGTGTAGTATCTCCAATTACCTCATAGGAAATTTTAGCAGCAGTTTTATTTGTGAGTTTAATATTGACAAAACCATTCACAGGTTTAATAATTCCAAGAGGCAATTGTCTGTCTCCAGGTAAAGGAGCTGTTGAGCCATCAACAATTGATTTTTCGGAAGGCTGAGTTGGCTGAATTTGAAGACTATTTGATGGTAATACGGTCGAAGACTGTTTTTCCTGAGAAAAGGACTTAGGTATAGGAGAATCAAAACGAGGCAATTGTGCTAGGCTAATTGTAGGCCAAATTATACTTGATAGTAATATAAGTATAGGTCTACAAATTACAATCTTGAGTCTAGTATTTATCTTGAATAACTCATTAATCAATTGCAAAATTATGCCGAAAANGGCTAATTGTAGGCCAAATTATACTTGATAGTAATATAAGTATAGGTCTACAAATTACAATCTTGAGTCTAGTATTTATCTTGAATAACTCATTAATCAATTGCATAATTATTTTGCTAAATAATCTAATGTTTGTTATTAGTTAAATACCTATTATTATATCAGGAAACTGTTACATTAAAAAATATAAAAAATATATGAAAAGTTACGATTGGATTGTAGTCGGGGGTGGTATAACTGGAGCTGCTCTTAGTTATGAACTGGTAAAAAAAGGTTTTGCTGTACTCCTTTTGGAAAAATATTCTACTTTAAAAAGTGCCACTCGTTATAGTTATGCTGGTCTACCCTACTGGTCTGCTACTACAAATTTGACCAATCAACTTTTTCAGGAAGGAAAACAACGCCATCATTATCTATCAGAAGAGTTAGAAATAGATACCCAGTTTCGAGAGTTAGATTTATTACTAACTATAACCCCAGAAGATGACCCAGAAAAAATAGCTACTAATTTCTCCCAGTGTAATACTGTACCTCGTTTCATAAGTGTCGAAGAAGCTTGTGAAATGGAACCCTTACTAAATAAAGAGGCGATCGCAGGAGCTTTGAGTGTGAGTCAAGGTCATGTTTCTCCAGAAGCTATAACTTTAGGATACTCTCAAGCATTTACTAGGTTAGGAGGTCAAATTGAAATTGCAGAGGTAACTGGGTTAGTCAAAACTGGCAATTCAACCCATAGCTATCCAGAACGCATAACCGGAGTCTACACCACAAACAAAACTTATCACGCTGCGAATATTGTTATTTGTGCAGGTGGAATTTCCCGTCACTTCCTAAAATCAGCAGGTATCCCTACCCGTATTTACTTCACCCATGCTGAAATGTTAGAAACTCCTCCTGTTGAACTGAAACTAAATACTACTGTGTTAACAGCATTAGAAAAACGTTTAAATTGTGAAGCTGCTACAAGTACAGTTGAGTTTGAGCAAATGTGGGATGAACCTGGTCACGAGTTTGTACCATTTAGCTTAGACGCTGGCACAATTCAATTTAAAAACGGTAGTATNCGTATTTACTTCACCCATGCTGAAATGTTAGAAACTCCTCCTGTTGAACTGAAACTAAATACTACTGTGTTAACAGCATTAGAAAAACGTTTAAATTGTGAAGCTGCTACAAGTACAGTTGAGTTTGAGCAAATGTGGGATGAACCTGGTCACGAGTTTGTACCATTTAGCTTAGACGCTGGCACAATTCAATTTAAAAACGGTAGTATCAGAATAGGTCAAATTTCCCGCGTACTCACTGACCCCCACGCTAAAGTAGATCCTGTTCAAAGTGAAACTGCTATGCGAGTAGAGATAGGAAAAATTTTGCCTGCATTAGAAAATTTACCAGCAACCTGGAATCACTGTTTAATAGCATACAGTGCTGACAACTTACCTCTCATCGGAGCTATTCCTAATATAGAAGGAATACATATTTTTTCTGGCTTTACCAGTCCATTCACACTCGTGCCTCCCCTAGCTAAAAGATTTGCTAATTATGTAGCTGGGGAACATGATGAGATTATCCAGCAATTATCTCCGAGTCGCTTTATCAATAATGGATAATGGATAATGGATAATGGATAATTGATAATTGATAATTGATAATTGATAATTGATAANTAATTATGTAGCTGGGGAACATGATGAGATTATCCAGCAATTATCTCCGAGTCGCTTTATCAATAATGGATAATGGATAATGGATAATGGATAATTGATAATTGATAATTGATAATTGATAATTGATAATGAATAATGAAAACTATAGCAATCCTAAATAGGTTGCAAAATTTTTTACACGAATAAAATAGGATTCTTATATCTCTAATTATTAATTATCAATAGACATCTCCAAAAACGAAAAATAAAATCAATTATTATCCGCAAATTATCAATTATTTCTACTTCCATTCAAGTTTTCCCTCTTCCTTCTTTTCTGGAGATTTATAATATAGGTTGTAACAATTCAAGAACTAGAAATAAACTCCGAAACTCTTACCCATTAACCATTGCCTCCAAATCTATTCCCAAAAAGTAGCAATATTTTTTACACGAATCAAATAGCATTCTTATATCTCTAAGAGACTTTTTGTAAAATAATTATTAAGAGAGCACGCGAAGTGACTAAAATATAAAAGCGGTAATGCTTCAAGGGATTGAAAGAAGGTAGATAGAGAAGTATT
>NZ_LGSU01000362.1 GCF_002260545.1 Hydrocoleum sp. CS-953
TTTGACTTTCAAGCAGCCAAAATTATAGTTCCATATTTAGCAGAACTAGGAATTTCCGATATTTATGCTTCTCCAATATTCAAAGCAAAAACAGGTAGTACCCATGGATATGATGTAGTTAATCCTAATCAAGTTAATCCTGAATTAGGAAGTAAAGAAAAATTTGAAGAACTTGCTTTAGAAATCAAAAATTATGAGATAGGATGGCTACAGGATATTGTTCCTAATCACATGGCATTTAATAGCCAAAATCATATTCTGATTGATGTTTTAGAAAATGGTCCTGAATCTCAATATCGCGACTATTTTGATATTGATTGGAATCATCCTTATGAAGGTATTAGAGGTAGAGTTTTAGCACCTTTCCTGGGTAAATTTTATGGAGATTGTCTGGAAAGTGGAGAGTTAAAAATTCAGTATGGTCAAAATGGATTAACTGTTAATTATTATGACCATCAATTTCCGATTAGAATTGAATCTTATACTCAGGTATTAACATACGAAATTGGCAGATTAAAAAATAAATTAGGTAGAAATAACCCAGATTTTGTTAAGTTTCAGGGAGTTCTCTACAGTTTAAAATACATTCCTTCTGGGTCTGAAGGCAGAGAAAGATATGACCAGATTAGTTTCATTAAAGGGATGTTGTGGGAGATATGGAATGAAAATTCAGATATTAAAGAATTCATTGAAGAAAATATAAATACTTTCAACGGAGTTCCAGGAAAGCCAGAAAGTTTTGACTTGTTGGATAAATTATTATCCGATCAATATTTCCGCTTATCTTTCTGGAAGGTTGGTAATGAAGAATTGAATTATCGACGGTTTTTTACAGTCAACGATTTAATCTCAGTTAGAGTAGAAGATGATAAGTTTTTTTACACTAGCCATGGTCTGATTTTAGAAATGTTGAAAGAGCAAAAATTTACAGGTTTGAGAATCGATCATATTGATGGATTATATGACCCTGCTCAATACTTAAATAGACTCAGAGAAAAAGCAGATGCTCCATATATTGTTGTGGAAAAAATTCTCGAACCTGATGAAGATTTACCTGTTAATTGGCCGGTTCAAGGAACTACAGGTTATGACTTTTTAAATTATGTCAATGGTCTGTTTTGTGACAATTATAATGAACAGGATTTTAATCAAATTTACTCTCGCTTTATTCGAGGTAGTTCTAATTATGAACGCCTAGTCGATGAAAATCAAAGACTAATTATTAATAAGCATTTGGCTGGAGATATTGATAATTTATCTCACTTACTGAAAGATATTTCTAGTAAATATAGATATGCTAGTGATTTTACTACTTTTGGTTTAAAAGCTGCTCTAGTAGAAGTTATGTCGGTATTTCCTGTATACAGAACTTACGTTAGTAAAGAAGGAGTAAGTAAAGCTGACCGAGAATGTATTCAAGGAGTAATTGCTAAAACAAAGAAAATAATACCAAATTTTATCAATGAACTTTTAAATGAATTAAATTTCATTGAGAAGTTTCTCTTATTAGAATTTGATGAGTATTTAAACCAGGAAGATAAAGATAAATGGCTACATTTTGTCATGCGTTTACAACAATTTACCGGACCATTAATGGCAAAGGGTGTAGAAGATACTGTTTTATATATTTATAATCGACTTATTTCTCTGAATGAAGTTGGTTCAACTCCTAGTAAATTTGGCATTTCAATTGATGAATTTCATGGATTTAATCAACATCGTATTGCTTATTGGCCTCATGCTATGAATGGAACTTCTACTCACGATACTAAACGAGGGGAAGATGTCAGAACTAGAATTAATGTACTTTCAGAAATTCCTGAAGAGTGGGAAATTTATCTAAAAAAATGGCAGGAAATTAATGCTCCTCACAAAGATTGTGTTGGAGATTTAGATGTTCCTTCTCCTAATGATGAATACTTTTTATATCAAACTTTACTGGGAGCTTTTCCTTTTGATGAAAGTGAATATCCAACTTTTGTAGAACGAATTAAAGAATATATTATTAAAGCAATTCGAGAGGCAAAAGTTAATACAGGTTGGTTGAGACCGGATTGTGGTTATGAAAGTTCATTGATTAAATTTGTAGAAAGTATACTTAAAGATTCAGAAGAAAATGAATTTTTAGTAGCTTTCCGACCTTTGCAACGTAAGGTTAAACATTATGGGATTTTGAATTCTTTATCTCAAACTTTTCTAAAGATTACTTCTCCTGGAGTTCCTGACATTTATCAAGGTACAGAATTATGGAATTTAAGTCTTGTCGATCCTGATAACCGTCGCCCTGTTGATTTTGAAAAAAGGGCAGAATTTATTCAGGAAATTAAGACAAAAATAGAGTCAGATATTTTGGGATTAATTGAGGAACTTTTACCAACTCCAGAGACTGGTAAGATTAAAATGTTTCTGGTTTATCAAGCTTTACGGGCACGTCGAGAATATGTGGAATTATTTCAACGTGGAGATTACCAAAAGTTAATTGTTATGGGTAGTTTGAAAGACCATATAGTTGCTTTCTCCAGAAAATGGGGAGATAGTACAGCTATTATTATTGCCCCAAGGTTATTAACTAAATTGGTGCAAGAAGGAGAATATCCTTTAGGTGAACAAGTCTGGCATGAAACACGAATTTGTTTACCTTCAGGTTCTTCTTTAGTGTGGAAAAATGTGATTACTCAACAAGAGTTAGAAAGTGAACAAGAGGATACTTTGTGGATTAGAGATGTCTTGAGTCATTTCCCTGTAGCATTATTAATTAATGAGAGTGGTGAAACAACTAATACTTCTGATTTTGATAATTAACTAGAGGTCTGGTGAATTCAAAAGTAAGTTTAAATTTACTGCTAAAAAAATTTTCGAGGTAAAAATTTGAATG
>NZ_LGSU01000363.1 GCF_002260545.1 Hydrocoleum sp. CS-953
CCCTAATATTAGGAACTATTCCCTTTTTATTAACAACTTTCTCAGCCAAAGCAGCAGAACAAGTTTATTTGAATTACGGTATTTTCAGAATAGGAGTCTCTTTAGGTGCTTTAGAAAATTATGCTGAAACAGGTAAAGTTGATGAAGAATTAAAACTTTATCTCCTATTTATAAATGCAGAAAATCAAGAAAAATTGCGAAACATCCTGAATTTTCAACTCAAGATTAATCCCAGACAACTGACTCAAGGTTTATATTCTCAAATGGGAGAAAATTTACTGAATTATTTGGGAGAAATGATTCAGGTAGATGGTACAAATGGTGGTGTTGCTATTCGAGAAGCTTTAATCACGACTGCTGAATCTCAAGATTTTACCCCCATAAATTTATTAAAGAATTTTTCTGGTCAAATTCAGTTTGACATACTTAAAATTCTGGCAACTAAGAGAGAATTTGTTAGCTTGATCCAAGATNATTTACTGAATTATTTGGGAGAAATGATTCAGGTAGATGGTACAAATGGTGGTGTTGCTATTCGAGAAGCTTTAATCACGACTGCTGAATCTCAAGATTTTACCCCCATAAATTTATTAAAGAATTTTTCTGGTCAAATTCAGTTTGACATACTTAAAATTCTGGCAACTAAGAGAGAATTTGTTAGCTTGATCCAAGATACAGAAAAACTGCTACTAGAAGTTAACCAACTGACATTAACTGCTGCTAATACTGAACCAAAAGTAAATTTTTCCAGATTGCCAGATTTACGCCAACCAGGAAATTTTTATTTCTATCAAGAGACTCTTAAACTGTACGATAAAAGTCGCAAACGCCAATTTATTGTTAATCTTTATTTACCTGATAATCTACCAAAAAATCAAACTATGCCAGTAGTAATTCTTTCTCCTGGTTTAGCTGCAAAACTTAGTCAATGGCAACATTTAGCAAAACATTTAGCTTCTTATGGTTTTGCTGTGGCAAAAGTACAACATCCAGGGAGTGATTTTAATCATTTTCAAGCTTTTCTGGATGGGGAAGAAAAAGATATATTTCAACTCCAAGAATTTATTAACAGACCTCTAGATATTAGTTATTTATTAGATGAGTTAGAACTGCGAAATAAATCTCAATTCCAAGGAAGGCTCAATCTAAAAAATGTGGGAATGGCTGGTCAATCTTTTGGTGCTTATACAGCTTTAGCTTTGGCTGGAGCAAAAATTAATTTTGAACAACTAAAACAAGATTGTTTGCCACAGATTAAATCTTTAAATCCTTCCTTATTTTTACAATGTCGTGCTTTGGAATTGCCTCAACAAAATTATCAAAATTATAATTTTCGCGATGAAAGAATTAAGTCAGTATTAGTTATGGACCCAGTGAATGGGAGTATATTTGGTCAGTCAGGTTTTAGTAATATTAATATACCGATTTTGTGGGTTGCTGGTAGTGAAGATCAATTAACTCCGGTAGTAAGAGAACAGGTTTATCCTTTTACTTGGTTGCCAGTAAAAGAGAAGTATTTTATGTTGACAAAAGGTGCTAAACATCTGGATTTTAATGTGACTGCTATTCAGGATGTAGAATCTGTAGATGATGACTCTTTAAATCAGTTAGTTAGTGCAAGTTCTCCTGTGATTAAGTCTTATATTAATGCTTTGGGTTTGGCATTTTTTCAGATGTATGTGAGGAATGATTCTGATTATTTCAATTATTTAGGTTCTTCTTATGCTTTAGCTATTAGTGAGGAACCCTATACTTTGGGTTTTTTGTCTACTTTAACTGTAGAAAAATTAGCTCAACTTTTTGCTAGAAATAACGAGTAATTCCAGGGGTGAAAAAATTTGTCTACAAATAGTATCGGCAAGGAAGAATGCTTTAGTTATCTAGTAGAGATAAGAAGGCTTAAAATTAGGAAAATCCTTATTTCCCAATACTATATAAATTTCTTCTATTTTGTAACCATAATTTCAAATCAATTCCTGTAGTTGGATTTATAGAATTAGGGCTTGCTGATTAAAGATAAAAGCCTTAATAGATAATTTTTTTAGCCTTTTTTGGTCTGGAAAAAGTACGAAATTTTAGGTCATTTAGGTTCAAAAAATTAGCATTTTTGGCTCAATATTACAGGAAAATTAAGGGATAATTCCTCCCACTACCTCCTCGCTCCCATACCCATTTATCCTGACTCCTACCCCTACTAAAAGACTTTATTCAGCAAACCCTAATTAAAGGTTTTGCTTCCTGAAATTACTTGCCAAACTCCCATAGATCAAGCATTTATAGCTTTAGGCAAATTATCATTTATGAGTATGAGCANTTGGTCTGGAAAAAGTACGAAATTTTAGGTCATTTAGGTTCAAAAAATTAGCATTTTTGGCTCAATATTACAGGAAAATTAAGGGATAATTCTCCCACTACCTCCTCGCTCCCATACCCATTTATCCTGACTCCTACCCCTACTAAAAGACTTTATTCAGCAAACCCTAATTAAAGGTTTTGCTTCCTGAAATTACTTGCCAAACTCCCATAGATCAAGCATTTATAGCTTTAGGCAAATTATCATTTATGAGTATGAGCAAAATGGGATTATATCCTATTAGTATTTAGTCTAATTCCAGTCTAACTGCATACTGTCTGAATTTCTTGAGAGTTCCTGAATATCCTGAACCAATTCTATATCAATTTAGTCTTTCTTTAATATCCAATCCCCTGACTAATAGTACAATTCGATCATTCATATTTGATATTTTTATCACAGTAGAAGCAGGTGCTAACTACAGAATAGGTTGTACAGTTTTTGGAGAATTTAAAAGATAATATCTCAGGATTTCTAAAGCTTCTTGTACTCCCTGTTGAAACCAAAAATCTTTCTTTAAATGTGAAATACTTT
>NZ_LGSU01000364.1 GCF_002260545.1 Hydrocoleum sp. CS-953
TCAAGTTTTCCCCTCTTTATGTACTACATTTTGTCGTGCGGAATGTGGGATGAAAGAAACAACCCCTACTGCAATGCCCCCTTGCGCGTGAAAGGTGGTGTAAACAGTTTGATGATTGTGGGAAAAACCCACCCCACAAAACAGGATTCCGCCACTATCTGGGTGGATTACTAGGGGAAGCTGATAAAGCTTTTCGTACAGCTATGTATGCACCATTTTTTTAACTGGTTAACTAACAACATTGACACCTTTGCCTTTCATAAACAGAGTTTGGGCTATATTTGGGCTTAAGATGAGAAGTGTAAACTTCGCCAAAAGTCTCATATAAGCTGGCTTTTCGCAATTAAAGTAAACCTTGATAAAAATACTGGAATCCAAGTAGAGTAAGTAATGAACGCCCCTTAATATTTACTTGATTTCGGCAGCTCTAAAATGTTGTGTAAGTCCCGTAGCGATCGCGGGAGACGTAAAATTATTGTAGACCAAGCATTATAGTCTAATTTTACCAGTTAAGTTGTGTAAGTCCCATTAGAAGATATAGACTATCTGTTAAAAAATGCTGCCATTTTAAATATACCAGCGCTCATTGCTATATGTAAAAGGTACAGAAGTTGAAGACAAATATGGATTGAAAAAATGGCTTCCTATAGACAAGCAAGCTAACCAAAAATGGCTTCCTATAGACAAGCAAGCTAACCAAAATAAAATCAAGGAAATTGAACAAGATAAAGATTCCGATCCTAAAAATACTCCTGATTGTTCTAAATGGAAAAAAGACTGACAAAATTTTATTAAAAACTAAAAATTATGCACATATCTAAATATCTGATTTTACTCTTAATCTCTTTCCTTTCAGCTTGCTCTTTTGAAACATCAAACATCCCACCAGAAACAGAAACTTCAGACAAAAATTCTACATCTACAGTTACTCCAGATAATAATTCCCAGTTCGGAGAAAATCTAGTAGAAAATTACCTCCAAAAAACTCCAGTCAAAACAACAGTAAATCTAACTTTACCCCAAGCACAAAAAATTCAAAATCAGTTTGTGGCAGAAATTAGTAAAAGTCTCGGTTCGGTAGTTGGTTATAAAGCCGGATTAACTAATCAAAAAGCTCAAGAAAGTTTCAATGTTTCTCAGCCTTTGCGCGGTGTTTTTCTAGAAAAAATGTTATTAGAAAATGGTAGTGTTATTTCCGCTAAATTTGGCAGTCGCCCTATTGGAGAAGGCGACTTAATTATGAGGGTAGGAAGTGCAGAAATTAATAATGCTCAAACTCCTAGAGAAACCTTAAAATNGGTGTTTTTCTAGAAAAAATGTTATTAGAAAATGGTAGTGTTATTTCCGCTAAATTTGGCAGTCGCCCTATTGGAGAAGGCGACTTAATTATGAGGGTAGGAAGTGCAGAAATTAATAATGCTCAAACTCCTAGAGAAACCTTAAAATATTTAGATGCAGTTATCCCATTTATTGAATTAGGAGATTTAGTTTATAGTCAAGATATAAAAATAGATGCTCCTGCTCTTTTAGCAATTAATGTTGGCGCAAGAACAGGAATTTTAGGTGAACCTATTCCTGTCGCTGATACTGATGAATGGGAAAATCGTTTGCAAAATTTACGGATAGAAATGTTAGACGAAAATGGCAAAGTATTAGCATCAGGAAATGGTAGTGGTTTATTAGGAAATCCCTTAAATGTTGTGTTGTGGATTAAAGATTCTTTGCAAGCTGAAGGAAAAGAATTAAAAAAAGGAGATTTACTTTCTTTAGGGAGTATGACTAGCTTTATTCCTGTTAAATCAAATTCTACTATTCGTGCTAGATATTTAGATTTAGAACCCAATAAAACTGTAGAAATATTTGTCAAATTTGAGTAATAGTAGGTTAGGTTGTTTGCGCTAGCATTGCGCAGCATGGAACGTTTGCGGAGCATTTCCAACGGAAAAACCCAACAACAATAACTAGCTTTATTCAAGTCAAATCAAATTCTACTATTCGTGCTAGATATTTAGATTTAGAACCAAATAAAACAGTGGAAATATTTGTCAAGATTGAATAAAGGTAGCAACCCGATATACCTAAAACGGTGCGTTACAACGGATTGCTAAATTATTTTTATAGTCTATATTTGAGCCGTCTAACGCACCCTACAAGTTTGGCATTTTATTAACAATAAATTATCTAAACGTGATATGATTTATAGAATCATTTTAGATAGATGAAAAATGAAAATCCAAAAATTATAATTTGGCGATCGCGCACAATCTTGGTATCTCAAAACTATTTAATTTTCGCCTAATCTTAACTTGTTAGTTGGTGTTTCTGGCGTCGAAAAAACTCAAATAATTCGTTTAATTTTGGGTCTTAAAGGAATTGCTAATGGCAAGTCATTTAATGGAGTTTATACCAATTACCATGCATTAATACTATACTTTAGCTATACTTCAACAGTCCAGTATTTACCAAAATTTAAAGTCTGTTTTTAACAATTATTAGTTAGTATAGATTATCGCTACTTTTCCTCTCCCCCCACTTCCCACACTCCCGTACGGACGCCCTTATGCAACGTCCCTCCGCCACCCAATCATATATAGCAATATTTTTGAGAAATGGTATTACTGGGATATAACTTTTCTAACTAAAGATAATATATCATATCGTTTCGTTGACAAGGAGAATTTGAAACTGTAGAAGAGTTTCGGATAATAATAAATGATTCTGAGGCACAGCCTAAATTTAAAATTCTTTCTGAAAATCTCTCTAAAAATGAGGAATTTATGATTTTTCGGAACATTTTTACTTGCTAGGTTGTTATTGATAGTAGAGTTACTAATATTTGTAGTACCAAATGCGAAGACACCACCACCGTCATCAGTTGCTGTATTAT
>NZ_LGSU01000365.1 GCF_002260545.1 Hydrocoleum sp. CS-953
AATCAAGTAAGTATTTATGCTTAAAATATCCTCAGAATTTGACTCAGGAGAAAAGTCAATGAAGATGATTTACATAGTATAAATACCTAGCAAGCCACCGATTTTAATACTACTTTTAATGTTACAACTTGACGTGCGGAATGTGGGATGAATAATCAATTGACTATCAACTCCTAATTATTAATTATTAACTATTAATTATTCATTATTCGGTAAGTATTTCCTGCGGAATGTTGCGCAAATATTTGTCAGATTTTAACTTGCATCCTAGGTCGTAACTGCAAACTTAAGCACTTATTATAATTACTAAGTATTATCTTGAAATTATAAATTATTATTGATATATTTTAGATAATGTTTACTATAAATAAAAGCTAATCAGTTAATATACAGCCCTTCCTGTTGTTATGAGGTACAAAATTTTAGGTTTGAGGGAAGAGATAACAGCGAACGGGAAATAGGGATAGAAAAGAAAGAAAAAAACTGTACCTAATAACTTTGGGAATTGCTATATGTACCTCATAACTTCGGAAACTGTTGTAAGTGTTCTTATCTCAATTATCAAAAACTTTGCTAGACTTATATTTGATATTTATAAATATTATTTATTGACGTTATCTAAGTTTTTATTTGTTATTTTGATGGTTATTTTGGCATTTTCCAAGTGTAGCATTACTTTTGATAAATGCTATTAAACAAATCCTTACTTAATTATCAAAAAACTGTTTTGCTTACCCACAATTTCGTTTTTTCCATTCCGGAATACTCCGCAAATATGTTGCTTAGTCAAACGCTGCGTGACATGAATGCGTAGCATAGTAAAAATCAAGTAAAAATAATCTCAATCAAGAAAATTTCCTGATTTAAACACGGAAAGTTAGAAGTCTAAGAAACAGTTTATTAAATTAGAGTTAAATTCTGATTTAGGGTGGGTTTTGGTTATTGCCGATATGAAAATGCCGGAATATAAACTCTTTCTCATCCTATAAAAAAGCTGTCCGCTGTCATCCACCGGGATTGACTATTCTGACTGTCTTAATATTTGTTTGATTAACAGTCTCTAACAATAACCCTTAATAATTAATTCCGGGGAATTTGTTACTCCAGAACATAAATTTATTCTGGTAAAAAATGTAATATGGAAGTCTAAATAATGATTTAGGCCACCAAAAACAAAAGCCAAATTTCAGTAGTGCTATCATAGATAGAAAGATCGCTAAAATCAGGTATAGGGAGTTAAGTGGATGAGTCACGAAATAATAGCAATCAACAGACCTGTTAGACCAAAACAGTCAATTGAACCTAATTCTGCTAAGGAGACGCTGCGCGAAAAAACTGAGTCCAAACTAGAAAAACCTACTCCAGTAAAAAGCACCTCATTAAGAAGAGAAAGTACAAATCAACCGAATAAACCACAAAGACCTAGAAAACCAGGTAAACCAAAGTTAAAAGAATCTATTCAACAAGCGACTAATGCTAACGGAAAAGTTTTTAGTTCGGGAGATAAAATTTTAGTATCAGCACCGTGGAGTAGTGAGGTAGAAGCTGAAATTACAGGTTTTTATAAAAGTCCTGAAGGTTCAATTTGGGCAATTTTTCTGCCCCAAAAATCTCTACCTAACTGGAAATGGGAAAAAGGTTGTATCCGGGCAGAATTATTAAAACAACCATAATTAAGCTAATATAGTAAGATGAAATTCAGGACCCTCGGCATCTACAAATCACAAGAAATATTTGCCAATTATTGTTGATTTTTTTCAATATATAATACAGCGCTTCCCGTTGTTATGAGGTACAAAATTTTAGTTTTGAGGGAACAGGGAATAGGGAATAGGGAATTAGGGAATAGAAAAGAATAAAAACAACTTTACCTCATAGCTTCGGAAACTGCTGTAATTGGGAGGGCAGTCATTTCAGTTAACAGTAACTCCGGTTTTATGAGGAGGATTGAAATACTGAAGTTGATTTTTTTCATCCCCTATTCAAGCGGAGACTTGAGACTTTATTTATTAGATGAAATTTAACTGGAATTAGACTGAGTTATACCTCCCAAAAAAATATCAAATTAACCAATTTATCAAAGTGGTGAAAGTGCTAGTTTTGCTGAAGTTAATTCTTGATAAAATTGGAAAACAAAATTTTCTTGTTGCTTAGTTTCGATTGTATATTGCCGGGTTTCTCTAACTGTAGCGATCGCCTCAACTGCTGAATAACCTAAAGCTACTAAACAACAAGCAGTAACTGTTCCGGTACGTCCTAATCCAGCTTTACAATGAATTATTACTGTTTGTCCTTCTGTTACTACTTTCAGAATATTATTAATCAGATTAATAAAGTCATATATTGAGGTAGGAATACTTCGATCTTTAATGGGAAATCTTATACTTTTTATTCCTTGTGCTTCTGCTACTTTTCCCAGGTTAGAAATTTGTATTTCTTCTAATTCATGTTCTTCTAGAAGTGTTATTAATATATCTGTCTCATAGTCTAAACGTAGTCGTAATAAGTCTTTATTCAAATCTCGATCCCAATCTAAGTGCATCCCAAAATTTTTCTTACCTGGAGCCAAGGTCATACCAATTTTACCCTTTAATTTTACTACTTCTGGTGTTAAGAAATCGACATTAATGGGGTCATTGTCAGAATTTTTGAGTTGTTTAATCATCTCTACATTAGCTACAAATAAGGATACTATTAATATTTATGCCTTTGTTTTAGCAGAGGAATTTTGAATAGTCAATATATGGAGAGATATTTTAGGCGATCGCTCCCCAGGTGGAGAGTTATATATTATTAATTTTGTAGATAACTTCAATAGACTTCTTGCAGAAGTCAGGGAATAAGGAATAGGGAATAGGGGTATGAAATTGTTTATTTGATATCTATAAT
>NZ_LGSU01000366.1 GCF_002260545.1 Hydrocoleum sp. CS-953
AATGTTATGTCTTGGGGTAAACTTTTACAGCCAGATTTAGTTCTAGGTAATTCAGTTTTAAGTCTAACATTGGAAATTATTAAAAAAAATCAAATTCAAGGTTTAGTGTTAGATGTGGATGAAACTCTTGTGTCAATTCGTGATAGTGATACTTCTCCTGAATTGAGTTTGTGGGTAGAAGAAATTAAAACTATAGCAAGTTTATGGTTAGTTAGTAATAATATTAGCCAATACAGAATAGGTCGAATTGCTGAATCACTAAGTATACCTTATATTGCTAGTGCTGGTAAACCTTCTCGTCGTAAGTTAAAAAAAGCTGTTGATGCTATGAATTTACCAGTGGAAAAAGTTGCTATGGTAGGCGATCGCTTGTTTACTGATGTTTTAGCAGGAAATCGTTTAGGAATGTTTACTATTCTTGTTGAACCTATATCTAATGATGGTTTAGAATTTCCTAATTATAAAGTTCGTTCTTTTGAAGTATGGGTTTCTCAAGTATTAGGAGCGTCTTTAAATATGACTACTCATGGCTTGATTTCTGACCATAAAAAATGATTTTATCTAAGTATTCAGCTATTAGTTATTCTTCATTATCTTGGAAGTAGAAAACTTGTCAAGTTATCAATAAATTTATCATTACCGAATTATTTAATTATTAATTATTAAATAATTCTGGTTTAAAGCCTCCCCTTGAATAGGGAAAAAAAGTGCTCTTGAATTTCCTTATATTCAATTCCGTAACGGTTTTAACCAGAGGTAATTATCAATTAATGAACTAACCTTAGTCATTACTTAATTATTTCAAAAGCTATTTCCATAGTTATGATTGATGAAAAGCTGAAACCTGACTGCTAATAACTTAATGCTTATAATCTTTAGTTCTTAACTTCTGCTATTTCTATGACTCGACTATTCCAGTCTTTAACCAATAAATTAAGAGGTTTTTCTGACCTAATTTTGTACTTAAGACCTCGCATTTGTACACGCATTAATATTTGTTCTAAACAGTCTTTATCAAAACAAACATGACGTTGGTGGTTTTTTGCTCCGAGACTCGCTCCACTGATAATGTGTAGTTGAGTATTTTTCATTAATTGATACCATAAACCATCTGAAGGTGCTGTTCCTTGGTTAGTAGTGCTGGGTCTGGTATAATCATTTGATAGGTAAAGTGGATCTATACCTGTTGCTCCTAATGTTTGTTCATAATTATAGTAGTAATGTAAGGGAACTTCTGCTACTGGTAACTCCAGTAGTCCTTCATATAATTGTTGGGCGATCGCCAAGTCGGATACCATAATTGTATGAACTTTTGGGGCGCTGGTCAGAAACATCCACATAGCTACAGCATAAGCAGCTAATAGCATAACCATTATTCCCTGAGTAGAAAATAGACTATCAAGAGGCAATTCTGGTAAAAAAGCACTTAGAGGTAACTGGGGAAGCAAAAAAGCCATAATATTTACTACTGACATCATCTAAAGATTAGGTTTAAATAATTACTATTGAATAAATTTAATTTAATTTTAGTTCAGACTTATAACTATACTATATTAGCAAATTTAGTTTTGTTTAGACTGTAATGCTCAATCCATTTTAGATCGAGAAAGTATAGTTATAATTTTTTCTCCATCAGCTTTTACTTGTTGCATCCCTTCATTAATAACATCAGGAAATCTGATTTAGTAAGTAGCTAAACAAAATTAAACCTACAATAACTGTAGGAGGTAAATTTGCCAAAACTATTATGTTCTATAGGTCACTAAATTATCAGCTATCCTAACTCCTTTTCAATATTAACTTGATTTATGGCCAGATACTTATGAGTTATTTTAGAGTATTTGTCTATGGTACTCTCAAACCAGGTGAGGTAAACTATCTATCCTATTGTGCTGAATATGTTGTGGAATTTTTTCCCGCAGTAGCAAAAGGTTTGTTGTATGAACTACCTATTGGTTATCCAGCAATGACTGGAGGAGAGAGTAATGTGCATGGATTTGTTTTATCATTTAGAAATCCAAAGGTTTTACTAGAGCTAGATAAGTTAGAAGATTATCATCCTGAACGCCCTCCAGAAGAAAACGAGTATCAAAGACAAAAAATTCCTACTTTTGGACTTGATGGAAAATATTTATGGACAGTTTGGAGCTATTTAATGTTACCGGAAAAAGTTAAGTTACTTGGTGGTAAATTCTTACCTAGTGGATGTTGGACAGGCAAGATATCAACTTAAAGTAAGATAATTATTTAATAACTACTATTATATTAATTTTCTACAGGTGTAACAGAAGGTTGGGGAATTTGAAACAATGGTTCATTGACAGTTAACATAACATTATTGGGGTTAACTATTTCTATAATAGGTTCATTTAAAGCTATTTGTACAGGTTCAGTATCAGGCACAGATTCATCCACTAACTGAATTACTGGAGAACGAGTAGCAGAAATAATTCCCGATATAACTCCTATAAATAGAGCAGCGATGGCACTACCACGCCAAATCAAAGTCCGTTTCGATCTACGGTCAATTTTTTCAAATACTTGTTCAACTGTTCTATCTACAGTTTCTACTGTTGGAGTTATTGGCATTCTTTGAAACTCAGAACGTAGTTGTACTAATCTCTGATAAAGATGTTTAGCAACTGGATCTTTAGCTAGTAAAGCTTCTACTTCTCTACGTTGTGATGGTGTCACTTCACCATCAAGGTATGCACTTACTAATTCAAATCTTTCTTGTTTCATAACTATTTTTTCACCCTGAACCCCATCGTCAAAGTCATCTAAATCAAAATTTTCACTCATATTCAAACCACATAAAAACTTGATATTTTTTGATAAATTTTTCTATAGATTAAAAGATTTTTTTAGTTGAAATTTAGGTTAATGTTTTGA
>NZ_LGSU01000367.1 GCF_002260545.1 Hydrocoleum sp. CS-953
GTTATCACCAGAAGCGATCGCCGAAAAAGAAAATCTTCGTCAAGCAGTTTTAGGAGGAGATAAAGATGCAGAAAAACAATATCAAGATAAAAATATGCCGAAAATTTTAGAGAAGTCAAGAATATCATTAATAATTCTTAGGAGTGCAATACTACAAGTATGGATATCATTGACATATTCTTGTTGTTCTGAATTCAAATTCGTATCAATTAACAAAGAAGTCATACCAATTATTCCATTCATTGGAGTCCGAATTTCATGGCTCATAGTAGCCAAGAATTGACCCTTCGCTTTATTCGCTACTTCTGCTGCCTGTCTTGCTTGTTGAAGAGCAATATTTTGTGCAACAAGCTGTTGATGTTGGCGAGTTTCTTGCTCCAATAAATGAGCATGAGTGAGAGCAATTCCTACTTGTTGAGCAACAGCTTCTAGGAGTTCAATTTCATCTTTTCTCCAATTGCGATAATGATCGCATTGATGTAAGCAAATAATTCCATTTGGTTCATCTTGATAGGAGGTACGAACTACTAACATAGATTTTAATTCTCTACGAACACAAGTTGATGCAGAAGCATTTTTTTGTAGCAATGGTTCTGTATAAACATTGTCTGAAGCGATCGCTCTATCATGTGCTAATAGTTCTTCTATATATGGGTTATCAATTACTGGGGCTTCTAAATTCAAAATTGATTCATATCCAGTTTCTAAATACTCTGCTACTAATGGTACCTTTGGTACTAACCCCCCTTGATAAGAATGAATTACGCAACGGTTGACCAGAAAAGCTTGACCTATTTGTTGCGCAGTAGTATCAAATATCCTCTGTGTATCTAAGCTTTGGCGAATCTCTTGAGTAATTTTTCCCAATAGAAGACTACGTTGTAATTGTTGTTCTAGAGCTAAGTGAGTTAAATTTTGTTCAATAGCACTAGCGAGAACATTTGTTACTGCTTGTAAAAAGTGAACATCGTCTTGAGTGAAAGTATGTTTTTTTGTGGTATAAGTAGCTAATATTCCTGCCGGTTGATTATTTCCCGGAATGATTAAACTGATACCACTGACAATACCTTGGTCTAATAAAAGTTTAAAACCTGGAAAATCAGCAATTTTCGTGTTGAAGTCTTCAATTATGACTGGTTTTTGAGCAGCTAAAGTGCAAGCAATTAAAGACTCAAACCCTTTACTAACTCCTGCTAGACTGGTTAAATTTTTGGGGTTGCTGAAACTGGCTTGAATTTGCCAACTTTGACTATCTGATGAGTGTTGCAAAATCTGACAATAGTCTAGTCGTAGAGTCTGACATACTAAAGAAACTGCTTCTGACATGAGTTCTGATAGATATATACTTTCAAGAGCGCGTTGACTTAATTTTGCTACTGCTGCTGCTGCTAGAGCTTGAGTAGCTAATTTTTGCTCTGCTTGTTTGCGATCGCTAATATCTCGCAATATCATCGTAAATACAGTTTCATCTTTTAATTCTATTTGTGAAATTGACGCCTCTGCTGGAAATTCTGTACCATCTTTTCGCCTCCCAATAACTATAGCAAGTTTATGTTTTTTATTGTGATTTTTTCCCTCGACAGAGTTATTAAATTTTGACTCTTGCCAAACAACTAACTTACCAAATGACTGCCCTACAACTTCCTGATTTCTATAACCAAATATTTTTTCTGCCCCCTGGTTAAAAAGTTGAATAATTCTATTTCTATCCACTGAAATAATTGCATCTTCAGCCATATCTAAAATACTTGCTAAACGAGCCTCTGATTTTTTTAGAGCTTCAGAAAATGCTATGCGTTCAGATATTTCATTTTCTAACTTTTGATTTAACTCTCTTAACTCGGCAGTTCTTTGTTGTACCCTAGCTTCTAAGTTTGCATTGAGGAGACAAATTTTTTCTTCAGCTAAAATACGTTCTCTAATCTGCTTTTCTAGTTCCTGATTAGTTGCTTCTAGTTCGATAGGATTAGGCATTGCTAAAAATTTCCGAGCTAAACGAACTAAAAATATTACTGTTAATATAGAAACTATGACTTTGATACCCTTAACTAATCCTAATACCCAATAGTAATGATGCTCCAATGTCCAAATTTCTTGAGTCTGAGAAATACCACTAAAAATCATCAAAATTGCCAACATCCAAAAAGTTAGATTGAATGGCATATTNAATATAGAAACTATGACTTTGATACCCTTAACTAATCCTAATACCCAATAGTAATGATGCTCCAATGTCCAAATTTCTTGAGTCTGAGAAATACCACTAAAAATCATCAAAATTGCCAACATCCAAAAAGTTAGATTGAATGGCATATTTGGTCGTCTAATTAAACAGTAAATAAGTATTAGTGCGATAAAATGATAGGTTAGTGCTATAAATAAATCTGATGTGAGATGAAATAACCCTGGCATATAATACCTCTCCCGATCGACTAGCTATTATTATTATTTAATCCAATCCTAACCTGTAGTCTTGCCAGACATTTGTCTTATTATTATCGTCTTCTGCTTGAAAGCAGTCTAAATTTTGATTAGGTTTAAAAATCAATATTTGGCTAAATTATACCAATTCCCATACATGAATGCTATACTTCCGATGGGACTTCAGTTATTAATTAATAAGTAAGCATTCAGCCATCAGCTCTCAGCCATCAGCAAAGAAAAAGATCGTCAACGACAATTAACAATTTTAATGTCGGCAACAGCCGTTTGCGAAGCATGACCTAGGAATAAAATTAATAATTATCACGGCGCTTAGGAGCAATATATCAACTATTTACCCAAGCATACCCTCTGAAATTATTAATTATTCATTATTAATTATTAATTACAATGGGAGGCTTCAAGGCGTGAATTGTTGAATGAATAATTAATTGACTATCAACTATTAATGA
>NZ_LGSU01000368.1 GCF_002260545.1 Hydrocoleum sp. CS-953
TTTTTGTTCTTCTCTGTTACCTGTATCCCATTCCCTGTTACCTAAAAGTAGTAATATTTCACAACTTAAATCATCTTCCTATATTTAGGGGTTTATAAATACAATTTTACAACTAATAACTGATAACTGAAAAGACCAATAAGCAAAAAAGAGTATTGGTCAATCAAGGTATGAAAATCAAAATTGAACAATCTCAAATATTTGTTATTCAATAGTTTAGCAATTACCAAAAAATACAAATAATGTAAGCATTCAGCTATTAGCAGTCAGCGGTCAGCAATAGCCGAGCAAACCTACATAGGGTTTCCTGAAAAAGTCTTTTTTAAGGAGTAGGGGAGTAGGGGAGTGTAGGGGAGTAATTTTTTTGCTCAACTCTTCCCCAAAATCCTAACTTTTTGAGTATAAAGAGCTGAAAACTAGGTACTTTTTCCAGACCCAAAAAGGCTAAAACCTTTATCTGTCAGTGCTTTAAAATTTAATCAGCAAGCCCTACAGAAATGATGAAAATTAGTTGATGATTTTTTTCTTGATACTTCACTTTTTGGAGATTAATTACTCCTGATAAACAGGATACGTTAATAACTCATAGCTGACGGCTGAATGGTTACCAAATAATACCCTAATTTACCAACGCAAAAAAAATATTAGGAATAAATATTCAAAATTTACCACAGCCAATAAACAATTTTTGTACTATCAAAAATAATGGATATAGATGTAAGAAAAAGTAGTAAAGCAATGTAGTTAAATAATTGCAGAACTATTATCTACCATCAACCCTAAGTATGAGTTTTCAGCAGACTTTACTTAGACAAAGCTGGGTGAGATAATATAGAGGCAAACATTCGTACACCACGCAGTAAATTAGATAGAGGGAGATGACCTTTCGGCGCAGTCAAATTCCAGGTAAATTCATTAGGATATCTTGTCCAAGTGTTGCCATTTTTCCAGCCAATTTTTGGTAGTAACTTATCCCAATTCTTGTTGACTCCCAACCACATTTCTCTCTGTACAGAATAGCCAAATTTTCCTTCCGAATAAACTAACCACATAGTATTAATAGTTTGCATATCTGGAATCGGAATACTATCTACCTCTGAAAAATAAAGCCACTTTCTTTGTGTTGCTGCTTCTCCTGCTAACTCACACAATTTTTGCATAGTTAATTTATCCGCTTCTAAAAAATCTTGATGAGCTAATTTTATTTGTAAGTGACTATAATCAATATTAGATTCTGACTTTATTGGTACAACTCCTAGGGGAAAATTTTTCTGTATAAATTCATCAACTTTCGATGAATTTACTTGACGCAAAACTTGATATACTTTTCCCTCAACTACAGTAGGTGAATCTGATTTTTTGTTTTGCAAAAATTCCATCAGAATCTCTAAACCTTGCTCTCCTGTTTCTGCCAAACTAGGAATTACCTGTAACTGTTTTTTTTCAGAACCAGATTCTAATTGAGATTGAAGTTCAGGTATATTCAATGAAGCGTTTTCTGTAGAATTAATCTTTGATTCTGTCATAAAATTTTTATCTATTTCAATGCTTGGAATTAATTGAGAATTAGAATTATTTATTAATGGTGTAAAATACGATTAATAATTGCAGTAGTAGAAGTCGGAATTTCTATTTGAACTAAAGAGATTTTACCACCATAACTTTTCACTTTTGGAGCTTCAGGTAATGTTTCAATAGAATAATCCCCACCCTTAACATAAATATCAGGTTTAAGTCGTTCTATGATATTAGTAGCAGTAGTTTCATTAAAAATCACCACTCCATCAACTGGTTTCAGAGCAGCTAAAACTTCAGCGCGTTGAACTTCCGGTACAATTGGCCGCATAGGATATCCCTCTTGTTGGGGCTTAATATTTTGTACTGACTCATCGCTATTTAATCCTACTACAAGCGATCGCCCCAGATACTTAGCTGCCCATAAATAACGAATATGTCCAGGATGAACTAAGTCGAAGCATCCATTTGTAAATACTAAAGGTCGCCAAAGAGTGGGTTGGGAATTAATTAGCTGTTCTAATTCAGTCAAATTATAGAGGCCAGAAATCAGTGTTTGGGAGTCCATTTGTTAATATTCATCAGTTTTCTTCAGTAGGTGGTTTATATCCATGTTCAAAAGCATAACGAACCAACTGAGAGCGATTTTCTAAATTTAGCTTTCTCATTATTTTACTCAAATGAGTTTGTACAGTACGAGGACTAATAAACAAGCGATCGCTAATCTGCTTATTTGTCAACCCCTGAGCAACTTCCCAAAATACTCTTGCTTCTGCGGGAGTTAGAGGTAGTGGTTCCGGTGCTGCTTCTGGTTGTATTTTTGTGGTAGACTCTTCAATTAGTCTCTTCATTTCCAAAGAAATTCTATGAGAACGAGCTAATTGAGCCTCAATTTTTGCTACCAACTCCCGCATTTCAAAAGGCTTATTTATATAATCATCTGCTCCCATAGATAAACCTATAATTCTGTCTTCTAATTCTCCCTTACTTGACAGAAATATAAAAGGTATTAACTGACCTAAATTACTAGCTCGTAAACGTTGACAAAACTCTAAACCATCCATTTCTGGCATCATTATATCCGAAATAATTAAATCCGGCTCTTGTTTTTCGAGTATTGATAGTGCATCTAAAGCAGAATTTGCATCTGTTACTTCATATCCTTGAAATTCCAGATGTCGCTTGAGGAGAATTCTCAAGCTATCTTCATCATCTACAATTAATATTTTTTTATTTTGATGATTTTCTAAGTTTTCTTTCACTACTAATTGAATCCTCCCAATTTACCAGTTATCATTAATATATTGTTGATATTTACCGAATTATTAATTATTGATAATTAATAATTAAATAATTCTGGTTTAAAGCCTCCCCTTGGAT
>NZ_LGSU01000369.1 GCF_002260545.1 Hydrocoleum sp. CS-953
CATCTTGAAGAACCTGGGAGTGCATGGACTTATACTCAGGAAATAGTTTTTTAGTCTGTGTTAAGTCTGCCAGTTGAACAGTTTCCCACAAAACGTAACCATTGACTATATTTTGGTGCTGATCTCCTTTTTTGGTTATTGGGTTACCATCACTATCTTTCTTTCTGCCATCCCGTGTTTGTACTCTAAATTCTGGGATGTTTTTGTAGATTTAAAATACATCCGAAAAAATTAAAGGTTTAAAAAACTCTTTCATTATTAATTATTCATTATTCATTATTCATTATTAATCTTGCTTTAACAAAAGCTTTTTTCAAAGTTATGACTAATCTTTGAGCTTGATGTTTATAAAGTGGTTTTGGTAATATTCCTGGCAAATTATTCATTAATTCTCTAGCGGTAAGCATACTGCATCCAGCAATACCAACTATTTCATTTGCTCCTTGAAATATGGCATATTCTGATGGAGCAGATTCAATCATAATTTGATAAGTAGGTTCTTTTATTTCACCATTTTCAATTCTTTTTAAACCATTAATTGTTGCCAGTACAATTAGGCGATCGCCTACTGCAAGTTTAATATCATCTGAGGGCATTAATTTTGATTCATTTGGTGGTTTCTGATATAAGATTGGTACTACTCTATAACCATAAGCTATTTCTGCTAAAATTAATCCATTTAAAGTATCTCCTATTTCAATATTATATTCAGTTACTAATACTGTTTGATGGTCTATTTTAAATAAACTTAATATATTTTCTCCAAATGCTGCTCCGGCAAAAGCTTCTGCGACAACAGCGGAAGTACAAATAAAAGCAGAATAGGGTAAAAGTTTGGCTAAATTATTACTAAAACGTTGTTCAGAAGTGCGAATTACTAAACGAATATTTGGATTAAGAGAATAACCCATTAATGCTACTTCTAGGTTTAACATTTCATCATTTGTAACTGCAATAATTCCTTTGGCGGTGGCTAAATTTACTTTTTCTAGAGATTTAATAATATTGCCAGTAACTAGAGGAATTTTTGGTGTAATATCTGATTCGGTTACTGTACTACTAATTGCAACTAACTTCTGTTTAAATCTTTGTAATAAAGTGGCGACTCGTTGACCAACTCTTCCTAAACCAACAATTACAACATGGTCTTGGGTAGGGATAGGATTTCTTCTGGTAAACTTAAATTTTGTACTTAATAATCTTTCTGTAATTAAACCATTTAGCAGAGCTACAGAAATAATTCCTACTAATGTTGTGATTAAACTCAAAAATTGCAGCCACCAAGGAAAATCTTCCTCTAGTTTAATGCCACCAAAAATATCTCCAAATCCACCCAGTAGTAAAACTGCTGTTCCATAAAAAGCTTCTCTTAAGGTNACTTAAATTTTGTACTTAATAATCTTTCTGTAATTAAACCATTTAGCAGAGCTACAGAAATAATTCCTACTAATGTTGTGATTAAACTCAAAAATTGCAGCCACCAAGGAAAATCTTCCTCTAGTTTAATGCCACCAAAAATATCTCCAAATCCACCCAGTAGTAAAACTGCTGTTCCATAAAAAGCTTCTCTTAAGGTTGCTTCTGGATAGTAATACCATAATAGTAATGTGTCACTGACTAATAAAGTTAATAAAGTCAAAGCACTAGAAAAAACTAGATTCCGAATCGGATTTTCCTGAATCCAATTCCAGTAGTTAATAATTAAAGTCTTGATTTTACGAGGATTTAATTGCAAAAATGATCGTAATCTTTCCCAGAAAATAAACTGCTTTCTTGGTAAATTATTTGAATGCTTTATAGCTAAAAATTCCGGTTGTTCAAGATAAATTATTTTATCGTTTGCTTGAATTATTTCGTCTGTATCCCATTCATAAAAATCCGATGATAATTCGGTGTCATTATTAGCATAACCGATAACTTTACGATGACGATTATTGAGTTGATAAATAGGACGATTACACCAGGATTCAGCTAAATTAATTTGGCGTTTTATTATTGTTATTTGCTGTTTTTCTAGGTAAAAAAAGCCAAGAATTTCTTCTTCTAAAGCTGCAACTGCAAAAGCTGGTGCAGGTAGTTCTGTTGATTCAAATGCTACATAATTTCCTAGTTGTTCACCTAATAATTGATTGAGATTTTCTTTGGCAGACCTGACTACAAGACGAATTTGAGAATTAAGTAATCTTGCTGCTAGAGCGATCGCTAAATTTACCTTTTCATCACTTGTGACAATAAGTATGGCTCGACATTGTTGAACTTCAGCTTGTGTTAATATATTAGGTTCTCTTGCATCCCCAATAATTAACTGATTTAACTGTGAAAATAAATCTGAAACTTCCGAATATTGAGGTTGTATAACGTCGATGGCATTAACAATTACACCAAACTGTTTTAATGTTGTTACACAATGTTTTCCTAAACTACCTAAACCACATATTAAAAACCGATCTATTGATGGTTGAAGTGAAGTATTAGTTGTTTGATTTATATTGTTAGATTGATGGTCAGGAGTAGATGAGGACATTGGTTTTCCCTAATAATTCATAACAATATGTATTGCTAAATATCTTGGTTTTGCACTTAAAATCAATGAAGCAACTAATATTTAGTAATACAAGTTATCAAGAAATTTTAGATTCTGGTTTTTGTTTCTGGGTTAACCAACGCCACTTTAAAAAAGCAATAACTTCTTCTGGCAATAAAATTAGATGAGGTTCGTTAGAGATAAATAGTAACCAGTCTTCTTCCTGTTGATGTAGTTTCCATTTCGGTTTTATCGGGTGGGATATAATTTGCCAATAACCATGTAAATCATTGTTACAAAAAAATCCAAATTTTTCAGCCTCATTTACAATAAAATCTGTCATTATCAGTAGCTCCAAAAGCTATTTAAGTTTATCTTTATAGT
>NZ_LGSU01000037.1 GCF_002260545.1 Hydrocoleum sp. CS-953
ATATTAAAGTTAACAAGTTTTTACACCTTAAGATAGTATAATATCAGGATTTGGTCTGCTTACACAAAGTTGTAATTTTGTCAATATATAAAAGTTGGCTAATATATATATAGCCACTTTTTGACACTATCTCTCAAGTAGAACAGGTTTGATGTTACCACAAAGGAGCGATGTAGCAATTCTAAATGATTTGTCAAAAATCAAAAAATACATTAAAATTCTGAAACTTTTACCCCTGTTTCCTCATCACAAGAGATTTGTTTAATAACCAAAATAGGACTGGTATACTGATTTTCCATCTTTATTAAGTAGATATATTTTCATCTGAAAGTAGCGATCAAATCCAAAACAAAAAACTGTATTTGACTGATACTAATTTCCCCGGACTTAGTAGAAAGGTTATCACTAGACAGATTAATCCTTTTGTTAAACCTAAATCTACTCAACAATGACTGCCATAATTTTAATTTAACTGATTGACAAATAAACACCAATCTGATAATTATAATCTCTGACTTATAAGCTAATTAATATGTGGCAATCCCAGAAAAAACAGTCAACTTCAAACATTGAAAAATATCAACTAAAAAAATTACTAATTCTTCTATTTCCTGCAACTATCTGGCTATTAGCTTTCTTCATCATCCCTTTAGTGATTATTTTAATTTATAGCTTCTTAGAACGAGGTACTTATGGGGGTGTTATTTGGAAATTCACCCTAGATAACTATCAACGACTAGCTCAAGGAATATATTGGGGAATATTTTGGCGGTCTTTATTCCTCGCTTTAATTACAACTATAATTTGTTTATTAATTGGTTACCCCTTAGCATATTTTATTGCCACGATTCGACAACCTTGGCGTAACATTTTATTGATGCTAGTAATTATTCCTTTTTGGACTAATTTTTTAGTGCGTACTTATGCTTGGATAGTTTTACTTCGGACTGAAGGGGTATTTAATATTGCCTTACAAAGTTTGCAAATTACAAACGAACCTTTGACTCTTTTATTTACACCCTTTGCTGTGATTATTGGTTTGGTTTATGGCTACTTACCGTTTATGATTTTACCTTTATATGCCACAATTGAACGCTTTAATTTTTCTTTGTTAGAAGCTGCTCAAGATTTAGGTGCTAATGATTTACGAACCTTTTTTCGTGTAGTTTTACCATTAACAATGCGAGGTATAGTTGCAGGTTGTTTGTTGGTTTTTATTCCAGCATTTGGTGCTTTTATTACTCCTGATATTTTAGGTGGTGCAAAAACTATGATGGTAGGAAATTTGATTCAAAATCAATTTCTTAAAGCTAGAAATTGGCCGTTTGGCTCGGCATTATCAATTGCGTTGATGATTATTGTATTAATTCCAGTTATTATCTATTTTAGTATCTCGGAAGAGAAAAATAATTAAGCATTCAGCTTCAGGGAATTCAAA
>NZ_LGSU01000370.1 GCF_002260545.1 Hydrocoleum sp. CS-953
CAAGTTTTCTACCTCTAATTTACCAACCTCAGTATCAGTAGATAAGAGAATAACTTGATGACTAGCAGTAGGGAAATAACGTTCAACTAAATTTTGACGATGAGAAGAATCTAACCTACCTAAAGGTGTATCAATAGCCACAGGTAAATGTCTCCCAGAAACTCTTGCTAAACCCCATAAAAAAGAAATTGCTAAAAGCTGTTTTTCTCCAGCAGATATTCGATGTTTAGGAACAAGTTGCCCTTGATTATCATAGAGAGAAAGAGCAAAATTATGAGTATCAATAGCCACGCGATGAACTAAGTCTGATTTATGTAAAAGATAACGGAAACATTCAGTAACTTCTATCTCTAATTTATTCAGCTTTTTCAGAGTTAACTTATCCTTAAATAGCTGTAAAGTATGCTTAACTTTTACAGAAGACTCAATTATATTTTGAATATTGTGAAGTTCCATAGTTTCGTCAGTATAACTCAACAATTCTTTCTTGGTTTGATTAATATCATCCTCCAATTTTTTACAATCATATTTACTATTTTCACAAGCAACTTCTACTCTTGCTAATTCAGTTTGTGCCTCTTGCAAAGCAGTTGCCAAAATTTCATAAGCTTCCGGGGATGCTGCGGTTGCCAATTGCTTTTCCAGAACATTAATTTCTACTTCCAAATCTTTCAGACGAGTTAAACTTTCCTGGGCATTTTCAGAGAATTTTCAATGTCATAGCGTAACAAATTTTCTAGTAAAATTAAAGCTTCTTCATCAGCAAACAACCAAGGTTCATCAGCTTCATTAATANATTCTTTCTTGGTTTGATTAATATCATCCTCCAATTTTTTACAATCATATTTACTATTTTCACAAGCAACTTCTACTCTTGCTAATTCAGTTTGTGCCTCTTGCAAAGCAGTTGCCAAAATTTCATAAGCTTCCGGGGATGCTGCGGTTGCCAATTGCTTTTCCAGAACATTAATTTCTACTTCCAAATCTTTCAGACGAGTTAAACTTTCCTGGGCATTTCTCAGAGAATTTTCAATGTCATAGCGTAACAAATTTTCTAGTAAAATTAAAGCTTCTTCATCAGCAAACAACCAAGGTTCATCAGCTTCATTAATATCCTCTTTCAGCGTCAGATTTTCTTGATTGAGAAACTCTTCAATTTTGCTAACTTTTTCAGTATGAATTGATAAATTATTCAGATAATCAAGTAGACGTTTATCTCTTTCCTGAAAAGCATCCAAAGCAATTTCTGCTTCGTGGCGTAAAATTTCTAGATCGCCCTGAGAACTTGCTTGTTCCAAAAGAGGAGAAATTAAAGCTAGAGGTAAAGCACCTCCAGCAAGTTCAATCATTTCCTGACGAGCATTATCCATTTCCAATTCTACATCTTTAAACTCTTGTTCTAACTGACTCCTTTCCGCAGCAATTTTTCCTCCTTCTGAGACAAATTTTCTCATTGCTTTTTTTTGCTTTTCTTGAGATTTTTTTAATTGCTTTTCTAAATCTGCTAATTTTTCGCTAGCAACTTCCAAATCTGTTTTTTGCTGATGGAGTTTTTGTTCAATTTCCTCTAAATTTCCTATTTCTTTAGTCTTAGCAATTTGTTTCTTTTTCCGAGTCACCAAAATATCTAAATCTGCTGCAAGACGTTCTGCTAATTCTAATCCTAATAAAGACTGAATTGCATCTACTACTAAAGGTGGTGGTGTTTCTAGTTCAGCTAATTCTTTTACCTGTTCTCCATCAAAGAGAAATAGATTAGAAATTCCTAAAGGTAAGAGGTTTTCTATATATTCATCCCAGGTATTTGCTAAGTAAGAATCAGGCCATTCACCATCAAGAATTCCCAGAGTATCTTTGCCGTCTTTAGGATTTTTTTCCCAAGTACGAACAATACGGTATTCTACAATTTGGTCATCTTGAATATGTTCAAAAGCCAATTCAATGCGAGTTTTTTCTGTAGGAGGAGTATTGCGGTTNGGTAAGAGGTTTTCTATATATTCATCCCAGGTATTTGCTAAGTAAGAATCAGGCCATTCACCATCAAGAATTCCCAGAGTATCTTTGCCGTCTTTAGGATTTTTTTCCCAAGTACGAACAATACGGTATTCTACAATTTGGTCATCTTGAATATGTTCAAAAGCCAATTCAATGCGAGTTTTTTCTGTAGGAGGAGTATTGCGGTTTACGCATTGAGAAAGAAAGTCGCCATAAGTTAAATTTCCCCTAGTTGAACATTGGGCGCGATGACCGTAAAGTGCAAGGCGAATGGCATCTAAAAGAGTAGTTTTTCCTCCTCCATTCATACCTCCAAATAGGATGATAGGACGGGGGTGATTAGTATTAGTAGGGCGAAAGTTTATTGTTTGTTTACCGAAGTATGGTCCGAAGTTTTGTAAGACAAGTTCTAGAAAGATCATTTTCAGTTATCAGTTTTTTCAGTTATCAGTTATCAGTTATCAGTTATCAGCTTTTTCAGTTATCAGTACCGACTGCTGAAGCATCCAGTTTGAAATATTGAAATTGATTTTTTTTATTCTTATAATTTACTTTTTGATGGCAGAAGGTAAGTCTGACAAATATAATTTTCTTGCCAAGCAACAGAGAATTTTCGCCTTTGACTCTGACTGGGAAAAAGAGAGGTTTTCCAGAGATGAGTTTTTCTGATAAATTTTCATCACTTGTGAGTCATTGTGGAATTTTTCCTGGTAAGAGATAGGTCTGACAAAGAGAATTTTCGTCTCCAGCACAGGAGAATTTTTACCTCTGACTCTGACTGGGAAAAAGAAAGGTTTTCCACAGATGAATTTTCCCAATAAATTTTCATCACTTATTAGTCATTGTAGAATTTTTCTCTGTTGGAGATAGGTCTGACAAAGAGAATTTTCTTCTCAAGCAACAGAGAATTTTT
>NZ_LGSU01000371.1 GCF_002260545.1 Hydrocoleum sp. CS-953
GAATTACTATGTATAGTTTTTGAGGAATATGTAAAGTATAGTTCCCAGACCAAGACCCCCCTCTGAAATAATTAGTAAAATTCCAAAAGATTGCCATTTTTTTAAACCATAAACTTGAGTCTCTAATTTGGCTAATATTCCTGCAGATACTAATACTAAACCATGGATAAAAATGTTTATCCATCTAATGAATACCACAAATAAAAAAGCAGTAACAACTGAAGAAAGAAAAGTATAAAGTTCAGATTGAAACCAGGGATCTATTGCTTTTAAATCAAGTAAACGAAAGGTTAAAATTGCATCTAATAAAAAAATACCAGCTATAACAACTAGATATAAAAACAGAGAAACTTGAGCATTCGCTAGACTCCAGCCCAAAATACTATAACTCATTAAAAGTAGACTGAAAGAAAGTAAAGGTATTGGTTTCACATTATTTTATAAGTTAGTAGAAATTGCTTTAACTGGACAGGTAGGAATACATTGTTCACATACAATGCAACGGGATCTGACAAAATTTAGACGAAAGGTATCAGGTTGTAAACTGAGAGCTTCTGTAGGACATACACCAGTACATAAACCACAGTCTACGCAGCTATTTTCATTGATTAAAATTTCTCTGCTAGTTAGACATACATCTATATTTTGCAGTCTCATCCACTCTAGTGCAGCTTCTAACTCATCAATATCTCCTGATAATTCCAGCACTAATTTACCTACTTGATTTGGTGCTACTTGAGCGCGAATAATATTAGCAGCAACATTAAAATCTTTTGCTAATCTATAGGTAATGGGCATATGAATTGACCGTTGTGGAAATGTTAATGTTACTCGTTTTTTCACAGGTTAATCCTCTATTTATAAATTAGAAAATTTATTTTTTTATTATCTGATTATTTAGTTACAGCAGTTTTTATTATATTAGAACACAGTAGGGACGTTCAATCGAACGTCCCTACAAAAGTTGTATTTTTACTGTGTGGTTGATATACCTGAAATTTGAGCGACTAAAACTCGCTGACAACCATAGATTTTTCTACCTGGAAATT
Source organism: Hydrocoleum sp. CS-953 (assembly GCF_002260545.1). Taxonomy (GTDB): domain Bacteria; phylum Cyanobacteriota; class Cyanobacteriia; order Cyanobacteriales; family Microcoleaceae; genus Trichodesmium. The sequence goes on from NZ_LGSU01000371.1 coordinate 1,050, forward strand.
CCTATTAATTATACCATATAACAAGATGACTTTGTTCATCTAGCCTCAAGGGCTACTTGATTTTGATGCCTTCTCTCAAAGAGACTCAATAATTGTAATCATTATTTAATTTTCTGACAATGAATGTAAACCCATCTAACTCTACAAATAGTTCCTCTTTGGCGATGCGCCTGAGAAATTTCATTATTGTTTTAGTAGCGATCGCTTTATCAGTAACAATTTTTATCGGATTACGAACTGAGACGGCCTCCGTTTCCCTAAATGAAATGGCTGAAACTGCAACACCTCTAGATGTAGCTTTCAGTAATGATAAGCCCACTTTAGTTGAATTTTATGCTAATTGGTGTACCGTTTGTCAAGCCATGGCTCCTGAGTTGCATGAAATTAGACAAAAGTATGGTGAAAATACCAACTTTGTGATGTTGAATGTGGACAATAGTAAGTGGTTACCAGAATTGGTTAAATACCGGGTAGATGGTATTCCCCACTTTGTGTTTTTAGATCGAGAGGGAACTGAAGTTGGCCAGACTATTGGAGAGATACCAAAGTCTCTCATGGCAGCAAATATAGAAGCTTTAGTTGCCGGAAGTTCATTACCATATAATGGTACAGTTGGTCAAGATTCTGAATTTGCTGCTCCAGTAGCACCGATTAAAGCAAGTCAAGCCGATCCTAGAGTTCATGGTAGTCAAGTACAATAGTCAAATGGCCAAGAGACAAGAGGCACAAACGGAGATTGCCCTAAAAGTTGAGGATTCCTTTCAATAATTAACAATTAATAATTAATAATTACCTCTCCTTAAAATGGATAAGATTGACCAAAATGATTTTTTTCTTTTTTCTCCTTTTAAGGAGAGACTTTAGACCTTAATTATTCGGTAAAAGCGGGAAAAGGTGACGATTAGGATGTTTATTCTTTTTCTGCTTTATCCCTTCTGTTTTTCCTCTCGCCCATAGCTATTTGCTGAAGAATGAACCCTACGGAATGAGAATTTTATTCTCTACACAAGTTGAATTTCCTAAGCTCCCTATCATGGGAGTTCTTAAAAAAAATTCTGGGCTTTATTTAATTCTCATTCCTAACCTTAATAGGAAGGCTTTAAATCTAATTTTTCGGTAAAAGAATGAACTCTAAACAATTACAACGGTTATTAATCTTTTATTCTGCGGTAGGAATATTTACTATCAGTATATTGGTAGCAATAATAAGTATATTCCCCCTTTATGAAAAACTCAGAAGGAATGAAGAAAGTAACTTACAGTCAGCTTTACGAACTCGAAGATTAGCAGTGGAAGAATTTCTTTCTAGGGCTAGGGGTATTACTTCACAAATTGCTAGTCGTACCTACGCAAGACGAGAATTAGAAATTTATAACCGCAACAATAATAAATCTGATTTTGATATTTCTATAATAGCAGGCGATCTAGAAGATGCCCTTATCCAGAGTGAAGATGTAGTTGGAATTAGTCGCTTTGGTATAGACAACCAATTAGTGGTTGAACTTGGTTTACCTATCCCTAAAACACTTTGGAAATTGCTAATCCAAAAATCTAAAATTAGTAATCCAATTCGCATCAAAAATGAATTTCATCTGGTTATTAGTCAACCAATTATTAATTCAAAAAAACAGCAAGTAGGTACAGATTTGGTTTTGTTTAAAATCCAGGGTTTAGAAAAAATTATCAGAGATAATAGAGGTCTTGGTAAAACTGGAGAAGTCTTTTTAGGAACCTTAGAAGAACAAAAGATAAAATTTTTCGGACTTTTTTTTTTTGAGACAACAACAGTCAAAAATTAGGTACTTTTTCAGGACTTAAAAAGGCTAAAACCAATACCAGTTAATGCTTTGATATTTATTC
>NZ_LGSU01000372.1 GCF_002260545.1 Hydrocoleum sp. CS-953
TTATTAAGTAATTAAACTAAGATAATTACTTTTTTGTTAGAAAAGAGCAATTTTAGCATTAATTATTCTTGTTTGTACGGACGTTGCATAACAAAAATGCGTTTTCCGTCCCGGAATGCTCCGCTTTGCGTCAGCAAAACGTCCCTACCTCCCCTACTCCCCTACTTCAATCAAATGTAGAAAAGTTTTTGAGAAATGGTATTACTTAGGGCTTACCTAGACTATTTCTAAAATTCTTTCTTTAAATTGTTATATAAATAGGTGGGTTTAATTATCCATAAAATAGTGAAGAAGATTCAAAACAGTAAAAATTTCTTAAAAAGTCATTTCTGACTTCATTTTCTGATTTTTCTTTTTAACCTTTATTTATGCCCACCTACTTAGCATTTATCAAGTAGGTGCTATTTCCGTAGGAAATCTTTTTGTCAGTAAAATCTACCCTGTATTAAGGCTTAATTTTTAATTTTATAGATACCCTCTCAAACAAACGAATTTTGTAACTCATTCTTTATAGGAATTGCTATAATAAAAGTCCCTAATAGATATTTTATGATGGAACCAATACCACTCCCCTCTCGTATTCATTATGAACTACTACTTCAGTTATTAGAAAAAAATACAATCTTAGCAGTAGATTATCATACGACAAAGTATCAAAAAGTTCAAGAACTTATTGTGACAGTTAGAAAAGCTTTAGCACTGCAAAAACAGTTAGAAGAAAATTGCAAACAAGCAAATTTATCAATAGAATATCACTGGTCTCTCAATGAAGCTGAAAAATATTAACGGATATATAGCAATCATATTTCAGTCGTAAGATTTGAGTGCTAATTAGAAGTCAGAAGATCAAACGATTGTGATTGATATTTAATGTTATTAAACATCTCATAAATCGTTCCTGATTACTATAGCAATATTAGGCATTGGTAAAGAACATATATGATGCCTGAAATTAGAGATAGGGAGTAGGAAGAAGTTGTAATAAAATGCCTAGGAAATAATGTAGGGTAAGGGGTGAATATTTATTATTCGTACAATTATTATGCAAAACCCTATATTAAATTTGACTGAATTTAGTAATACTAAAATTGAAATCGAAGGGTTTTAAAATATGAATCCCAAGTTAAGTGACTTATGACTATACGAACTAGGATTTGCTGAAAAAAATTTTGATTCCTAAAACAGCAGGATTTTCTTAAGTGTTCATACTTGATTCAAAGACTTAACTAGAGTAAAAAAATTAGCTAAAAATTACTGAACTAAATTAATAATTTAAAATCAAATAACTATTCGAGAATTAATAAAAAAATAAAATACTAAAATTTGCCAAATTTCCCAAATTTCCAAGTTCAGTAATCTTAAAGAAAAAGTAAGCTTTTTCTGTGACACACTTCTGTATAAATGAACATAGACAACGATCAAGTAAAACACAACAAAGGAACAAAAAAATGGATGATAAACTGATGTTAATGATTCCTGGGCCAACTCCAGTGCCAGAAACAGCATTACTAGCAATGGCTAAACATCCAATAGGCCATAGAAGTGGTGACTTTTCCAAAATTATGGCAGAGGTGACAGAAAACCTCAAATGGCTCCATCAAACCAAAAATGATGTGCTAATTTTGGCATCTAGTGGAACTGGAGCAATGGAAGCAGGTATAATTAACTTCCTAAGTCCAGGCGATCGTGTACTATGTGGATGTAATGGTAAATTTGGCGATCGCTGGGCAGAAGTGGCCACAGCTTATGGTCTCCAAGTTGAGAAAATTACAGCAGAGTGGGGCAAACCTCTAGATACGGAACAATTTCGTCAAAAGCTAGAAGCAGATAAAGACAAGCAAATTAAAGCAGTCATCCTTACTCATAGCGAAACTTCTACAGGTGTTTTAAATGATATTGAAACTATTAATAGTTATGTTAAAGCTCATGGTGAAGCTTTGATTATTGTAGATGCTGTAACCAGTCTTGGGGCAGTTAATTTACCAATAGATGAGTTAGGTCTTGATGTTGTTGGATCTGGTTCTCAGAAAGGTTACATGATACCTCCTGGTTTAGCTTTTGTAAGTGTGGGAGCTAAAGCATGGACTGCTTATGAAACAGCTAAGTTACCACGTTACTATCTTGACTTAGGTAAGTATCGTAAAGATGGAGCTAAAAATACGACACCTTTTACTCCACCAGTAAATCTATTCTTTGCTTTGCAAGCTACCCTGAGAATGATGCAAGCTGAAGGATTAGAAAATATTTTTGCTCGACACGAGCGTTTAAAGAATGCAACTCGTTCAGCAGTCAAGGCTTTAGGTTTGCCCTTACTTGGTCCAGATACAGTAGCTAGTCCTGCTGTTACAGCAGTTGCTCCGCCACCAGAAGTAGAGGCAGAAAAAGTCCGAGCTATTATGAAAAAACGTTTTGATATTGCTTTAGCTGGTGGACAAGACCATCTGAAAGGAAAAATTTTCCGTATTGGACATTTAGGCTTTGTCTGTGAAAGAGACATTCTGAATGCGATCGCTGCTTTAGAAGCTAGTTTGGGAGAATTGGGATATAAATCTTTTACTCCAGGGGCTGGAGTAACTGCGGCTTCTAAAGTTTTAATTGAATCATAATTAAATTGGTAGTTTAGTAGTTAGTAGTAAATTGTGAATATTGAAGATATTAATCGTCAAATTGAGTGTTTACTACTAGCTACGTCTTGAAAAATCAAATTTCACTATTTTTATTAAGTTGAAATGTAGTTTTTAATTAGGGCTTGCTGATTAAACCTAAAAGTATTTACATATAAAGGTTTTAGCATTTTTAGGTCAGTAATTAAAGTACGCCTGTTTCAGCTCTTAATGCACGGTTCCCGAAAAATCAAAAAGTTAGTATTTTCGCTGCTGAGTATAGCAAAAAAATTACTCCTCCCCTAC
>NZ_LGSU01000373.1 GCF_002260545.1 Hydrocoleum sp. CS-953
AAAATAGTATAGTAAATCAACAAAATTAGATTTCTCAAGAACAGGTTTAACTCCATCCATTATAAGCTAGGATTGTACGATAGACAGTTCTGTTCCATAAATTTAAAAATAATAGTAAATAGGACTGACTTATGCGAAACCCGGTTGCTAGGAAAAATTCTTGGTTTGAACAATCAACATCTAGGAAAAAAAAGGTTTCTGGGTTTGAGTGAGCAAGTCCTGAGTAAAGATAAAAAGACTGATAGACTGTGGTTCAACTCTGTCATAATTGTAAAAACAGACTGCTATTTATCTAAAAGATAGGGAAAATATATTTCCGCCATCAGGAATAGAATGCATCCTCAACATTTCAGACCTTAATTGTCCAGTGAACAATAACTTAGAACTCAGAACAATTCCATGAAAGCAACAAATATCCGTCAATATTCCTCTATAGCTTCTAACACTCTTACGATAGTAGGAGTAATTATGATTTTGTCCTCTCTACTTGACTTTATAGTCCTATCAATTCCATTTAACATCAGTAGTAGAGCATGGCAAATTGGTCTAACAACTCAAATAGTCGATCGGGGGATTATTCCTATGGTAGGAATGGCCTTATTAGTCACAGGCTATTGGGTAAGCAGTAATTCTGGCCTTCAAGATAACTCAAAATCCCCAATATTAGATTTGAGATTTTGGGCACTTTTACTAGCTAGCTTATTAGGACTGATATATCTATTACTATTTCCTATACACTTAAATAATACAAGTCAAGCTAGAGCTGAGGCCATTCAACGCATCGATCAACAAGCAAGCCAAGCAGAAACACAACTAGAAACCCGTATTGGTAGTAGCGAATTTAAAAATCAGATCCAGCAAAGGCGAAGTCAATTAAAAAATCAAATTACTAATTTACTAGCAGATGAAACTAGGTTAAATGAAGCATTAGAAAACGATCAATTACCAACCCAAGTAAAAAGTTTACTGGAACAATCAAAAGATAATCCTCAAGTTATTGATGAATTTCTCAATCGTCAAGCAGAACAATTACCAAATCAACTTCTAACTCGAATTCGTAGTCGTAAGCAAGAATTAGAAGCACAAGCTAATACAAACTCTTTTAAATCTAGTCTGAGAACTGGTCTGAGCAGCTTACTTTTAGCAGTAGGCTATATTATGATTGGTTGGACAGGATTAAAAAATATGGGAATTCTTAAAGGTAAAGGGCGTCGCCAAAATCCTGCTAGATAATGGGCAAATATCTCAAAGTTTAGAGATAACTTTAATGGCGTTGCACAATCAGGAATGATGAAATCTGAAAGTAGATATTTTTGGATAATTCTTTCCTCAATATATATACAGTTTAAAATCTATTATCATTCTTTAATGTGCAACCCCACTTTAATAATTAGACAGGGCAGTAAGAGCAAATTAAAATTATTAAAAAAAAGGTAAAGTGTCAACTTAAACCTTATGCTCAATGCCCTATCATTGGGTATTTATTTAATTGAATTAATCACCCAAATTGTGAGCTTTAACAAAGAGCAATTACTGAAATTTATCGAATGTTCTCAATTTATATACTGACTTACAATGAAGAAATAGATATCGCTGCTTGTATTGAGTCAGCAATGCTGTCAGATGACATTATGATAGTTGATTCCTTTAGTAGCGATCGGACTGTAGAAATAGCTCAATCTTATCCTGTAAAAATAGTCCAACATAAATTTGAAAGCCATGGACGACAGCGAACATGGATGTTACAGGAAGTTCCGGCCAAATATGAGTGGGTTTATATCCTAGAAGCGGATGAACGGATGACCCCAGAGCTATTTAACGAATGCCTAAAAACAATCCAAAGTCAAGAATACATAGGGTATTACGTTGCAGAAAGAGTCTTATTTATGGGCAGTTGGATTCGTCACAGCACCCAATATCCCCGATACCAGATGCGTCTATTTCGCAAGGATAAAGTCTGGTTTAGTGACTATGGTCACACAGAAAGAGAAGAGTGTGATGGCCCTACAAGTTTTTTGCAAGAAACTTATCCTCATTATACTTGTAGTAAAGGTATTTCCCGTTGGATAGAAAAGCACAATCGTTATTCTACAGATGAAGCTGCTGAAACAGTTAAACAACTAGAAACAGGAAGTGTATCTTGGAAAAATCTATTTTTTGGCGCTTCTGAAGTAGAGAGACGACGTGCCCTCAAAGACTTTTCCCTACGCTTACCCTTCAGACCAATAGTTCGCTTCATATATATGTATATTTTTCTCAGAGGATGCCTTGATGGCCAAGCTGGATTAGCTTGGTGTACCTTGCAAGCTTTCTACGAATATCTCATACTAATTAAAGTCTGGGAAATGAAAAATATGCCTGTACCATCATTAACTTCAACTATTGATGCTACGCCAAAATTAGAAATAGAGGCGCAAGGATGAAATATAGGTTTAAAAGTAGTTTTACCAACAAAGGTCGATTGACAGTTATTAATTTGTTAACAACAGCCAACAAATACTAATAATTACGGCTGAAAAAGGATCTGGTTTAGGTGAAAAACTAGGCTATTGATTAATGGGTAATGGATAATGAATAATGGATAATTACCTGATGCTTAAAACCAAGAAGNTAGAGGCGCAAGGATGAAATATAGGTTTAAAAGTAGTTTTACCAACAAAGGTCGATTGACAGTTATTAATTTGTTAACAACAGCCAACAAATACTAATAATTACGGCTGAAAAAGGATCTGGTTTAGGTGAAAAACTAGGCTATTGATTAATGGGTAATGGATAATGAATAATGGATAATTACCTGATGCTTAAAACCAAGAAGATTGAAGAAAAGAAAATCTCCTATTACTTTTATTCTCTTGAAATAGAAGGGAATAAAATTGAATTGATTAATTCTCAATTATCAATGATCCATTGGTAA
>NZ_LGSU01000374.1 GCF_002260545.1 Hydrocoleum sp. CS-953
AAATGATATTTCCCAATCTTCAATCCTCTCGGTTTTAACCAGAGGTAATTATCAATTATCCATTATCAATTATCAATTAATGAACTATACAAGACCGATGCTACCGGACATGATATAACTTGATAAATTCTATATAAAAACAAGTTATGACTTTATTTTGTACTATAGGCTGATTATTAGGATGAGGCAGAAGATAGATATCTTTAATCAGCTTTTCGCTCATCGGGTAAGCATTCAGCTTTTCGTATTTTCGTAAAGAATAAAGCAAATACTAAGATTAGCTGATGACCTTTTTCGTGTCAGATTTTTAATTCTTGCCATCAGACTAATTTCTCCTTCCAAACAGGATGAATTAATGGCTGATAGCTGTTAGCTGAATTCTGAATGCTTACCTCATCGGACTTGTATGAGATTAAAACTAAAAATTATAAATTAATTAATTAAATATAATTCTGTTCTACTTTGAGAATTTCATAAGCAAAATTAATTACCAATGGATAATGGAGAATTGTGCTCAAAAATAATTAATTAGGGTTTGCTGAAAAAGTCTTATTGGTGAGGGTAGGAGTCAGGAGTCAGGAGCCAGGAGGAATGGGAAATTTAGAGGAGGCAAGAGGAAGAATTATCCTTTGATTTTTCTAATATACTCAACCCAAAATCCTAACTTTTTGACCATCAAGCAGCTCAAAACCAGGTACTTTTTGCAAACTTAAAAAGGTTAAAACCTTTATCTGTCAATTATTTTATATTTAATCAGCAGAGCAATAATTATCTGGAGAGAATTAATTTAATATTTTGGCAGTAGTAGGGAAGAGTCAATAAGTAAGAGGTAAGCTCATAAGTAAGTAAACGGCAAATACACAAATAATTTTGTCTACCTACTTATCCATTGTTCATTATCAATTGTTAAAATTGCCATATTTATGCCGTAGTTACTATCAAAAAAATTCTAGGGATAATATCAAATTTGCTGGCTTCGGTTCCCGATAAATTGGAGTAACAAGAAACTGGGTTTATGGGAGGTCAATGGTAGGGATGTTGCACAGGCAAAAATGCGTTTTCCGTTCCGGAATGCTCTGCTTTCCATGTCGCGCAGCGTTTTGCTGGCGCACAACTTTCCTGACGGAATGCTCCTAATTACGCACTTCGGCTGTCGCCGACATATAAAGCGGAGTTTTGCGTTAGCAAAACGTCCCTACAAGGGTATTTGATAAAAACCAGGTTTCTCTGCTTTTTTATACGGATACTACTAGATTTGATCTAATACCAAGTTTGATAAATTTTTGCTAAACTTTTTTGAGTAGAGGAGCTGGGGAGTTATAAAATTATGATAAAACAGCAAAATTCAAAATCAATACTATCTATATTTGCAGCTCCTGTAGGATTAGTAGCAGGTGCAACTTACCATTTTCGCGCTCTAATGATATTTGTCAAAAATCCCAAATTGATAGGTTATATAATTGTTCCGATTTTTATTAATATTGTGGTCGGAATTATTCTTTATATTGGTTTACTTCTGCCGGGAATTGATTTGACTGAGACTATTTTTAATAGTTTATCTTTGCGTTTTGATGCTATGATTGCTCAACTACCAACTTGGTTAAATTTTTTAAGTTATTTAGTTTTCGGCAAGATTTTAACCTGAAGTTTNATATTGTGGTCGGAATTATTCTTTATATTGGTTTACTTCTGCCGGGAATTGATTTGACTGAGACTATTTTTAATAGTTTATCTTTGCGTTTTGATGCTATGATTGCTCAACTACCAACTTGGTTAAATTTTTTAAGTTATTTAGATAATATCTTAGATTGGTTTATAGAACTCATCATATTTATCATATTACTTCTAATAATTGGATTTTTATTAGTACAATTTGGAGTTATTCTGGGTTCGCCTTTTTATGGTCAACTTTCTGAACAATTAGAAAAAATTAGAACTGGTACATTGCCTGAAGCACCTCCAGGTTTATTAGCCTCTCTTAAGGATATTTGGCGAGCGATACTTTTTGAGCTAAAAAAAATTGCTTTGTTTCTAGGAATAGGGTTGCCAATGTTACTACTAAACTTTTTTCCTGGAGGCTCTTTAATAGCAACTATTGGTGGTATTATTCTCACAACCTCTATTGTTTGTCTTGACTTTTTTGATGGACCTTTGGAGAGAAGAAAATTAAAATTTAGAGAAAAGTTAACAGTAGTCCGTCGTAGTTTTCCAGCAAGTGCCACCTTTGGGTTAATTTGTCAAGCCTTAATTACTATTCCCATAGTTAATTTTGTAGGTATTCCCCTTTGTGTAGCAGCAGGGACTCTATTTTGTTGCGATCGCGTCTTACCCAAACTATTACCAGATAGTCAATCTTGATAGTCTAATACCGTTTCACGGAATTCAAAATTCAAAATTCATGCATTAAGATTTTATAACCCGAAAACTTTAAAGCTACAGTAATTTCTAGAAATTATTTCACATTTCAGTAAGATTAAGTAGTGTAGCGGAAGTTGATAAAGTTAGTATTGTACCAATTCCTAGGCATGAATTATAGTTTGGTTATCAAGTAATTAACACCGATAAAATAACTCCCAATTCATGCATTAAGATTTTATAGCCCGAAAACTTTAACGCTACAGTAATTTCTAGAAATTATTTCACATTTCAGTAAGATTAAGTAGTGTAGCGGAAGTTGATAAATTTAGAATTATACCAATTCCCAGGCATGAATGCTATAGTTTGGTTATCAAGTAATTAACAGGGATCAAATAACTCCCATATCTATAGTCATTCTGAATAAGACTGGGACGACTTTTTCTTTCCTTCAAAGTGTTTCATCCTTATTTGAAATGATTATAATTGTTAGCCAGTTAATGTTAATTATGATTATGTTTATTTCTCCCCCACTCCCTTACTCCCCCACTCCCTTACTC
>NZ_LGSU01000375.1 GCF_002260545.1 Hydrocoleum sp. CS-953
GCTTTGATATTTCTCATATAGTTAAATAAACCCGCCCCAAAACCGTGTATACCTTAACTTACTCCGACAAAGTAATCACAGTTTTGACCACACCCGCACGTTCCGCCTTTGCCATAACCTCAATCTCACAACCAGCAACACCTTTAACTACCCACTCCAAATGACAACGATAACTTCCAGGTTGAGCAAAAAAACTGAAAAAATTAAAAGCTTCACTCGATCGCCCATGCAAATGCTCAATTTCCTGTTTTTGTTTCCCACTCACCAACGTTACACCATCAGGTAAATCTAACATTACCTCTATCGGTTTAACACTTTTTTGCTCCAAAGCTTTTTCACTGGTATTAGTAGGCAAAAATCCTTGATTTTCAAACTGCACTAACAGATGATAAAGATCGCCACCCTGATGCTCAACTACTGTTTGACTCACTGCTAAACGAGGTGACATCAAAGCATGAGCAATAGCAAACTGACATTGTTCCTCACACAACTTTGGTAAATATTCAACAGGTGGGTTGTACCAAACTTCCTTTAAATTCCATCCACCAATTTCAACAGTACCCAGTTGGGGATGTTCAAATATTTCCCAGTTAATAAAACCTCTGCCACCCAATTTTTCATCATTCCATTGCATCATTTTCAGATCATCTGCAACAGGATGGCGTTGTAACCACTTAATATAATCATCCTTCTTAACTCCCGCCGCCGTCGGTGCATCCCAAAGCTCTATGGCAAAACCAAACCAACCAAAGCGATCGTAACAATAATCAATCATTCCACCAGAAATCTTCTCACGGTTAGGGTACGAGAAGTTATGATAAATCGAAACGCACTCATAACCAGTAATTTCAGTACCCTTTTCTCCAATCAATTTGTAAATTTCCAAATCTTTTACAGGTAAGTGTTCGTCTGGATAAGTACAGTAGGAACGTAAAATTACTCCTGAAAAGGTATGATAGTTAATGAAACCGTTAATATTAGGATGTTCTCGCCAAAATTCTGCTACAGCGCGAGTTTCAGGTTCAGAAAGAGGAAAATCTCCAGCACCTTTTTGTTTTCCCTCCGGTTGCCATTCGTGGGGATAGTTACGATTAAAATCCATTCCTTCTTTACTAGGAGCGACTTTAATATCGTAACCGTCATAGTTTTTGATTATTCCCTCTGGCAAAATACTGTAGTAAGTACCTCCAAATTCATCGGGTTCGCGAGGCACCATAATTCTCGGATCTTCTGAGGAAATTTTCCAAGCTCCACAGTTATCTTTGAGTCGCATCTGCAAAATTAACCCATCTCCATTTATATCTTCCCAGTGGAGACCATCCCTTTCTTCAGGATAGGGATAATGACGAATACTCGATCGCAAAATCTGAGGAGTTGTTAAATATTTTTCTGCTCCATCAACGGCAATTCTAGGTAAAATATAAATTGTGTAGTTGTCTAATAAATGAGTGATTCGAGGTTCAGTAGCGTAATTATTTAGTAGATAATAAATAGTATATAGAGCAACCGCCGAACCTGTAACTTCTATTGCATGAATATTACCATCAATCCAATATCCAGGTTTTTCCTGAGCTTTTCCTGTATTTTGATTTGTCAGAGTAGCTAGGAAAATATCTAGTCCGCCGTAGCTTTTGCCAATAACTTTTAACTCTATTAAATGAGGATTATTTTCTCTCATTTGATGTAGAAAATCTACTACTTCTTGATATGTGTAGTAGTGGCTAAAGTCAAACCCTAATTCTGTCATATTAAATTATTTAATCCTCTATAATTAATACCAATTCACTCTAAAAATGTCACAAATAGCCTCAAACTTTAGATGTGAAATAATTCCCTGAAATTACTATAGCCTTAAAGTTTTGACTCTGTAAAATCTTACTTTTGACTTTTGACTTTTAACTTCCGTGAATTGGATTAGAGTTTCGATTCTATAAAATCTGAATTTTGAATTTTGAATTTTGACTTTTAACTTCCCTTATGTTCCCACTTCCAAACACTACTAGAAATTAAATTTGTCAAAATATGGGCAATAATTGGTATCAATAAATTACCTGTTACCAAAGCGCTGTATCCTAACACAAAACCAACTATTGTTGCCCAAATCATATAAGGCCATTGTTGCCTACCACTTAGATGTAAAACACCAAAGAAAACACTTGAGGCGACTAATGCCACTGTATCTAATCCCAACGCAGATAAGACTACACCTCGAAATAACAATTCTTCACTTAATCCTGGCAGCAACCCCAACCAGACTAAATCAGGCCATAACAGGGGAGATAAAACTAACTTTAAATATGTATCTGCACTACGACGATAGGCTGGCCAGATGCGGTAAACTAAACCACTCGCAGCAGTAATACCTAGGGCGATCGCTATTCCCCAGAGCAATGCGGTCAGATTCCAACTTACAGGCAATAAATTTACACCAAATAGGAGGCAGATTCTAGAAATTGCTAGTAATACTAATGCTGTTACTCCCATTGCCACTAACACTTGGATGCGAGTTAGTGGTTCTATTTCCGGGTTTTCAGGAATTTTTTCTGTCACTTGTCAGCTATCAAATAGACTTTAGGTTATCTCTCTAAATATTGTACAGGATGCTATAGCGATACGCGCAAGTCAGGAGTCAAGAGTCAGGAGTCAGGAGGGAAGAATAGGGAATTTTAATTTACAAGGAGTAGAAAGTTTTTTATCACTAATTATCAGGACATTATATTATACCGATTCCCAGGCATTAATGCTATACTTGGGTACGACTCCATTTATTAATTAATAATTACATATCAAATCTTTTTTTGCTAGTTGTAGGTCATTTAATATTAATTATTGTTATTTTTACTTCTCCTGTACGGACGCCCTTATGCAACGTCCCTACCCACTCCCCTGCTCTACAAAATGTAGAAATGTTTTTGA
>NZ_LGSU01000376.1 GCF_002260545.1 Hydrocoleum sp. CS-953
ATCTTTTTGTTTGTTATTTTTTGACATTTTTACTTCCAATTCAAATCAATACTTAGAAATCTAAGTTTACTACCAGATTAAATTTTTAGGCATTATTAAAATCCAGTTATACAATAACCTATTTGCTAGCTATTTGGAATTTTACTTCTCAAGAGGATGTTGCAAATATTTCACAGGATAAAGGTAAAATCAGAAAGCTGATATTTACTTAGGGTTTGCTAATGGGAAATCTTTTGGTAAGGGTAGGAGTCAGGAGTCAGGAGTCAGGAGTCAGGAGAAATGGGAATTATAATTATAAAGGAGATAGTCGGAAAAATTGTCCCTCAATTTTTCTGCCATAATCATCCCAAAATACTAGCTTTATGCAGCTCTTTCCACCGAAAAGCTTGCACTTTTTTCGACCTAAAAAGGCTAAAGCCTTTATATGTCAATACTTTTAGAATTAATCAGCAAACCCTACTTATGGCAGTCGCCATTACTGGAACGGATATTATCAAATTCTCAAATATATTCACAGCTAGAATTTAACTTCAGACTTCAGACTTTTGACTTCTAAGTTCAGCTATTACGATGGCAACTTTTTAGTAAGTGGTAGTGGCTATACTGATTAAGTACAAATAACTCTGTAAAAATTTGGCAACCTTTTTAAATTAGGGCAATCAAGAAAAAACTATCAGGGCAACTTACTCAGATTTAATTTCCCTTGCCCTTTCCCAACTTTTATTAGCCTCTTCCATCAAACCCAAATCTCTCAAAACATTTCCTTTCTCATTCCAACCATCATAAAAATTAGGCTTAATTTCTAAAGCCTTGTCATAACAATTAACTGCTTCTGTCAAATTTTCCAGACTAACTAAAAAATTAGCCTTATTATACCAAGCCAAATAATAACCAGAATTAATTTCTAAAGCTTTGTCACAACTAGATAGCGCCTCCTCCCATCTCCCCAATTTTCCCAAAGCTTCAGCACGGTTATTCCAAGCCAAATAGTCATCAGACTTAATTTCTAAAGCCTTGTCATGGCTGGCGATCGCCTCTTCCCATCTTTCTAACTGTACCAATGCCTTGCCTCGATTGTACCAAACTTGATGATAATTAGGCTTCAAAGCCAAAGCACTTTCCCAACTATCAACTGCTCCAGCTAAATCTCCAGCTTTTGCTTGCTCCAAACCTAACTGAGCAAATATTTCCGAACTTTGCTCGGCAGACTGTTGTTGATTTTCCACTCCCACCCCAAGCTGACTAACCATTGCTTGAATAACTACTCTTGGGTCGCTAGTCTGTATACCTAACTGTTGCGCAACAGTTGCTAATAAATTAGGATTTTCCTGAAGCTTAACTACTAAATTTTCCAAAGCTTCATTTTCTTGATTTTCTGTTAAAGATGGTTGAGGAGGAGGGGAGACACCAGCATCAGGTCCATCATATTCCCAAATTGCTCCACTATCATCCCGACTTAAAAGTTCACTACCAATATTATTAGCCAGATTTCCTAGAGATTGTAGAGAAGGGAGCGATCGAGTCAAGTGAGCAAACCTAACCATTCTCTGAGCTAACTCATCATTAGGTTTCGGGGATGCTAATAATCTTTCTCCAAATCGTTTTAGCCATTCCTCCCAAAGTTCAGGTTTACCTCGTTCTCCCAGGTCGTCAAAAAAATTCTTTACTCTTTCGGAATACCAACCTTGGGCAATACCTTCTAAAAGTTGACCAAAGAGAAAATCATAATCTGTATCTGTTAAAGGTGGGAGAGACTGAGAGAGTGGTTGAGTTTCTGAAGGGTTAGTTTGAGGTTGAGAGAATAATCCTAAAAATTTTTCCCATAAACTTTTCAGCCATTGCCAAATTCTACGAACCATTGGTTTGATTAATTAAAATCTTCCTTTCAAAGTATAAACTTTTATTATATTGTAGTATGGTATGGAAGGAAACGAAGAATGCCAGCAAAATGCTTTTAGCCCAACAACTCGAAAACTTGGTACAACAAATGACTAGGCTAGAAAATGAGGAGATTACACTTCCCATATTAATTTCTAGCATGATGATACCTTCCACATTGACGACAAAATATTTTATTACAGTTGTTTATGGAAATGATTATGATGCTACAAATAATATAACTTTGCTGGCTTCAAGATTATATGATGTCACTTGGCTTTCATCTATATCCCTCTACTTATGTAGCCATCCGAAACTATATTGCGGAAAAACGCAATATTCTTATTCCTTTGGGTGATGTAACAAAGCCACCTGAAAAGAAGAAAAGAGAAGAGTTGTTTGAGATGCTAAAGGTTGACGTTAATGAAACAGGAAAGGTTTTTACGCCTAAGAAAAAGTATGAGTATGATGTAGGATGTCCTAAAATTTTGTCTACTAAAGAACGTATTTGGAAGGAGGCAAAATTTAATGATATCAGAGATAGATTTATTATTATTCCTACAGTAGAATTTATTGAAGATTTTGATATTGACTATGATTATACACCTTTATTCAAAGCTCGTGAAGAATTTTGGTTGTCCGCAGCTAGTGAGTTTGAGCAAAATTTGAAGTTGGTTGAAGGTGTTGATAGGCAGTTAATAGCTACGATGGCAGCAATCTATGATATCTCTGTATCAGAGGCAGTAGATAAAGTGTCTATTTATCAAGAATTCGTAAAAAAATACTTATAATTGGCTATATTGGCCCCTAATCAAAAAAGGAAAATATATTTAATTCACTATTTAATTCACCTACTAGGCTAGATTTTGAGAAGGATTTGAGAAAATTCCTTAGAACTGTAGCGCTATAGTTTTGATTTATCTATACTTCAGATTCAATTCCTAATCAAAAAAGGAAAAGATATTTAATTCAATCACGAGAGTAAATCTTCAGAAAAAATCTCGAAAAATACTCATAACTGTAGCGCTATAGTTTTTG
>NZ_LGSU01000377.1 GCF_002260545.1 Hydrocoleum sp. CS-953
ATATTAAGGAAACTCATAACGCTATTTTCATAGCAGTTTCTGAGTATCAAGGTAAATTGAAAATTAATCCCAATCATTATATATTTCAGGAGAAAGACGATTTAATTGTTATAGCTCAGAAAGAAATAAAATTATAAATTTCATCATTTTAGGTTAGGATGTAATTTTTCAGCCTAGTTCCTGAACAAATCAGAAACTATTATAGTAAGTATTCAGCCGTCAGCTATTAGCCATTAGCTATTGATGAGAGGAGGAGGCAAAAGCCATTCAGAAATTGAGAGAGAATTAAAAGTTACTGCCAAAGTAGGCTCCCTCAACCGCGATAACTATAACTATTGATTTCAACCTCGCCTTTAAAGCTATTCCTTATAAGGAACTTCTGAAAACCTTGTGGGGAGCAGGGGAGCAGGGAGCAGGAGAGAAGGGACAAGGAGTATAGTATTGTTGGCAAAACTACTTAAACTTATCAAAAAAATTGATTTTTCAATGCACTTTTTCTCCTGAAAAAGTCCCTGCTACAATTCAATATAACTTGCCTATTTTGTCAAACTTTATATTAAGAAAAATGTTTATAAAGCATAACCTTTAAAGGGGAGATATAATTGTTGATAGCTGACTGCTAATAGCTGTTTACGCAGCATTCCGCAGGAAATGCTTACCTATTATAAATTGGATGATTTGTGTATTGTTTAATATTTAGGGATTCAAGTATCAGAGGGATAATTTACATCATTTTGATAACCTAAAACCTAACCACTTAATTTTTTACCAGATACAAACTCTCGTAAGCGAAGCAAACTAAAAGTTTGACCCAAATTTATAGGAAACATCGATATTCCTTCTAGACGAGATTGTACCCAACCATCTCCCCAATACCACTCATGAAACCCATCAATACCTTGACTCAGTATAAGCCTCAAACAATTTGGTCTCACTATATCAACATAATGCTTAATTTCTATCAGTCCAACCCAAGTTTCAAACTTTACACCCTCAGATAATTGTTCTGGTAGTCCAGGGGAAAAACGCTGAGGCCATAACCACATTTGTAATTGAGATGGACGCAGCAAACTATCTCTTATCGTAGCTTCAGCAGCTTCAATCTCAATCCGTAGATGGCTTTTTTGAAAAGTACCTAACATAACAATCTAATAACTAATAACAATAGATATAATTTTTAAATTTATATTTTGCTTATTTTCTCAAACAAAATTAGAACATTCCCAAATTATAGATTAACATTATTTCCTTTGAGCTTGGACAAATTTCACCTGTAGTATTCCAAGAGAGTTATGATAAAGAAAATCAGAATTATTAAGAAATGTAAGGACTCCAATGGTAGATCAACTAATTAGAGCTACAGCAGCAGAAGGAGGTATTCGTGCTGTAGGTGCAATTACCACTCGCTTAACCGAAGAAGCAAGACAACGACACAAACTTTCTTGGGTAGCCTCTGCTGCTCTTGGCCGAACAATGACCGCAGGACTATTATTAGCCTCTAGTATGAAAACTCCACAATCAAGAGTTAACATTAGCGTCCAAGGCAATGGTCCTTTAGGAACAGTGCTAGTTGATGCTGGCCTAGATGGAACAGTGCGAGGCTATGTAGAGAATCCTACAATTGAGCTATCACCAAATCAAATTGGCAAACTGGATGTAGGGAAAGCAGTAGGCAATCAAGGTTACTTATATATAGTCAGAGACATAGGCCACGGCTACCCATACTCCAGTACAGTAGAATTAGTATCTGGAGAAATTGGAGATGACATTACCCATTATTTAGTCACATCAGAACAAACACCATCAGCTTTAGTGCTAGGAGTATTCGTAGATACAGAAGGTATACAAGCAGCAGGAGGACTTTTGTTACAAGTCATGCCCANCAAGGTTACTTATATATAGTCAGAGACATAGGCCACGGCTACCCATACTCCAGTACAGTAGAATTAGTATCTGGAGAAATTGGAGATGACATTACCCATTATTTAGTCACATCAGAACAAACACCATCAGCTTTAGTGCTAGGAGTATTCGTAGATACAGAAGGTATACAAGCAGCAGGAGGACTTTTGTTACAAGTCATGCCCAAAGCAGCTATAGACGAAGAATTAGTTCAAACCCTAGAATCTCGTATCGCCTCTTTATCAGGATTCACTCCATTACTACGTTCGGGCAAAACATTACCAGAAATTTTCCAACAACTTTTGGGAGATATGGGCTTAAAGATATTACCTGAACGTCAAATAGTTCGTTTTAACTGTGACTGTTCTTTTGAGAGGGTATTAGGAGCTTTAAAAATGTTTGGTATAGACGAACTAAAAGATATGATTGAAAAAGACAAAGGTGCAGAAGCAACCTGCGAATTTTGTGGAGAAGTATATCAAGCCAGTCAAAAAGACCTCACAAAATTAATTCAAGACTTACAACAACCCTTCACAGAAGTGCCTATTGGACAATTACGGAAGTCATCTCATTGACATTCTCCCCACCTTACCCTTAGGCCAAAATCCAGAATTCCTAAACCGTGCTATGCACCCCTGAAATTTTCCCAATCTAGCTTAATACAAAGCTCGTGAAAACCTTAAAATTAATTGGGGTTTGCTGAAAAATTCTGTTGGTAAGGGTAGGACTCAGGAGTCAGGTAGAGGAGCCATTGGCTTGGAGATGTACAGAAGTCAGGAGAAATTGGAATTATAGAGGAGCTAGGAAAAAGAGTTGCCCCTTAATTTTTATGCCCTTGTCTGCCCTAAATACTAAATTTTTGCACCTCTAGAGACCGAAAAGCAGGGACTTGCCTTTATCTGTCAATGCTTTGAGATTTAATCAGCCAGCCCTAATTGCTTTTTCCATTCCCCCAATGCCTCCCTCCCCTTTCACGCGCTATGCTTTATAAACATCTTTCTTAAGATAAAACGTAGACATTAG
>NZ_LGSU01000378.1 GCF_002260545.1 Hydrocoleum sp. CS-953
CCCCTACTCCCCACTCCCTATTAGATATTCTGCTCCTCCGACCATTTCTTTAACTCTTCTAAAAACCCGATCGCTGTTCTCCCAAAATCAGTTATCTCATAAGTTACGGCAAAAGGCTTGGTACTAACTACGTTACGTTTAACCAAACCATCATCCTCCATTTCTCTTAGCCTTTGAGTTACCATCTTTTTACTCGCTCCGCCAACTTGACGAACTAGATCGCCAAAACGTACAGGTTTATCCTTCAGATGCCAAAGAATAGAACCTTTCCATTTTCCGCCTACAAACCTCATTCCGCGTTCAATTGCGCAAGGTCTAACACAAGGTTCAATTGCCCGTTTGCGACCTAGATCGTCCATTTCTATTTCAATTTTAGAACTCATTCTTCACCTGGTTACTAAAAGTATACTGGTTGACTATACTAACTTGATTTTATATATTTTAATCATGGCAGTAACCAAGAAAAACAATTTCCATATTTCAAGCCTCCTGTTTCACCAGGAGGTACTGATAACTAATAGCTGAAATGACAAATACTAAATCAATTAAGGCCAACTAATGAAAACTCTTCTCTTAATTTTAGGTAAAGAAACTAACGAATTTGCTAAAGGTAACTATAATCAAAGTCTTTTTACGATCGCAGTAGAAACTTTAAAAACTGGTTATGAAGTTTTGACGACTATTGTTGAAGACAGCTATGATGTTCCAGAAGAAATTGCCAAATTCAAACAAGCTGACGCAGTAATCTTTCAATACCCAGTCTACTGGTTCATGATGCCAGCATCATTAAAGCGATACATGGATGATGTCTACGCTTATGGTGAATTTTTCGCCTTTAGTGGTGGTGAATATGCCTCGGGTGGACTAATGAAAGGTAAAAAGTTTATGCTCTCTACTACCTGGAATGCACCCCTAGAAGTCTTCAATAATAATCCGAATAGCTTTTTTGCAGGGCGATCGGTAGAAGAATTGTTGCTACCAATGCGTAAATCCCAGGAATATTGTGGTTTAGAGGAGTTACCTCATTTTTCTTGCCACAACATTATTAAAAATCCTCAATTTGAGTCAGATAAAGACCGGTATATTCGTNAGTTTATGCTCTCTACTACCTGGAATGCACCCCTAGAAGTCTTCAATAATAATCCGAATAGCTTTTTTGCAGGGCGATCGGTAGAAGAATTGTTGCTACCAATGCGTAAATCCCAGGAATATTGTGGTTTAGAGGAGTTACCTCATTTTTCTTGCCACAACATTATTAAAAATCCTCAATTTGAGTCAGATAAAGACCGGTATATTCGTCATTTAACTAGAGTTTTTCTTGATCCATCCTTCTAGAAATGCAGACGTTCAAGAAGTATTATCTATATCAGGAAAGCTTCTGGGATATTGAGGTTTAAGCTAATTTCGAGATTACTGAGAATTTGACTACTTAAAAGGCGATCGCTATTATAATGGCAATAGGCAATATGCCTTTATTAAATTTAGCGATCGCCTTTCCCTATTTACTTACTCTATGAGCATAATTATTTTTGGCAGCATTAACATTGACTTAATTGCAACGACTCCCCGTTTACCGACTCCAGGAGAAACTATTAATGGCAACAACTTTTTTACCGCAGGTGGTGGTAAAGGAGCAAACCAAGCTGTTGCTGCTGCTCGTCTTGGCATTCCGACGAAAATAGTGGGGCGGGTGGGAAATGATAGTTTTGGGCAACAACTTCTGACAAGTTTGCAAACTGCTAATGTTGACACAGCAGGTGTGGTAGTTGATGAGAATATTCATACGGGGGTGGCGGTTATTACGGTTGATGCTCTTGGAGAAAATAGTATTATTGTTGTTCCTGGTGCTAACCATAGTATTAATAATACAGATGTCGAACGCCTGAGAAATTTGCTATCGGATGCCACAGCTTTACTTTTACAATTAGAAATTCCCCTAGAATTTGCTATGAGTGCAGCAAAAGTAGCACAAGAAATGGGAGTGAAAGTTATTCTCGATCCAGCACCAATGTCAGTAAATTTTCCCAATGATTTTTATAGTTTGATTGATATTATTACTCCTAATGAAATTGAAGCAAGTCAACTGGTTGGGTTTGCAGTAAACGATCGAGAAACTGCTACTCAGGCAGCTATTGAGTTATGTCGGCGTGGTGTAAAAAATGCTGTGGTGAAAATAGGAGCTAAAGGTGTTATTTGCGCAACTGCAGAGGAAACATTTTTTCAACCTGCTTTTGTAGTAGAAGCGATCGATACTGTTGCTGCGGGTGATGCTTTTAATGGTGGTTTAGCGGCAGCGTTAGATACGGGTTTGTCATTAAAAGAAGCTGTGAAATGGGGTGCTGCTGCTGGTGCTTTATGTGTTACGAAATCAGGCGCTCAACCTGCTATGGCAGATAGAAAAACATTTGACAATTTTCTTTTAAGAAGGTAGTTGCGTGACACGCCTAAAATACTCTGCAATAGTAGGGGCTGGTTGTAGAAAGTTGCTCAAAAGGTAAGGAAGAAGTAAGAAGGAAGAAGGAAGAAGTTTTAAGAGAAGAAAAAACCTTTATATGGCGGTAGATATTTCCCCAACTTTTACACGCTCCGATACAAACGGACAGGATATCACTTCAAAGGGAGTGGATTCGATCTTAAAGCGCATAGTAGGGACTAACCATGGAACGTCCCTACAAGGTTTTGGTTGTGACGATGTGGTTTATCCATCAGCAAAAGCGCTGTCAAGCAACTTTATCAACTGCTCTATAAAACAGATAAAATATTCACTATAGCAACAGCCAGGGCGATTAGGACATAGACTGATGATGAATCAAAGACCACGGAAACACTTTTCCCACTGTTCCCTGTTCCCTGTTNAGGGCGATTAGGACATAGACTGATGATGAATCAAAGACCACGGAAACACTTTTCCCACTGTTCCCTGTTCC
>NZ_LGSU01000379.1 GCF_002260545.1 Hydrocoleum sp. CS-953
TGAGGAAGAATGGATTGGATTTAATTTAGGAATTTATGCCTGGACTTTTCAAACTTATTTGCGTTTACAAGCTGATGGTTTTCCTTGTAAATTAGTTAGTGAACTGCCATCTGAAGGAATAATTATTTTTCATCATCAAGCCCTAGAAGCTCATAAAACACCGATTAAACCAGGAAAAAATCAACTATTTATTTTCCTCAAAGCTGAATCAAAGTATTATGGTTATGCTCAACTTCATATAGTACAAAATCCCACAGAAGTGCAGAAACTAAAAGACAGTTATTATCTGCCTCACTGGCCACAACCAGGGTTAATTCAAAATGACTCCGAAAACGTTAATATAGGGTGCAAAAATTTATACTTTTTCTACGGATGAATAAATCTCAAAAAAACTTATTTTGAACAGGTATCAGTGCTTAAGCAATTATAACTATTGACAAATTCCTTTTAATAGTATCCAAAAACTGCTCTTCAAAATTAAATATCTCAGTAACGCTCAAAAATAGTTAATCATGTATTCCTGTCATCTGTGCTGGAAAAGTTTACCAACTTAGGTAATTAAATCCAAATTATTTAGTCATAGCAAGTCCGCAGCGACTGGAACGGAGTGGCAGGAAGCAATCTCAAAGGTGGCGCGAGATTGCTTCCTATCGTCGCAATGACAATTTTCGGTAGTGCGTCAAGGAAGTGTGGGGAGACCTCCCTTCCAGCAAGGAGGAATAATTGTAGGGTGTATCTTTATTGGGAAGTGTCAGCCACCTGTCCTAACTTTTTGGTTGCTCAACCTTTNTCCCTTCCAGCAAGGAGGAATAATTGTAGGGTGTATCTTTATTGGGAAGTGTCAGCCACCTGTCCTAACTTTTTGGTTGCTCAACCTTTATATCTCAGAGCTTTTAGACCATTATTGGCCAGCCCTACGGAACTTATCCCACACTTTGCTGATGCACAACCCAATTGTCAGACGGATTCTAATCAGTTATAAAAAGATCAAATTGTAGAGACACTCCATAGAACGTCTCTCCTAGCTATCCTTTTTTTCCCAGTATTGATTAAAGAAACAGGACTTACGCATGAGGTACGAAAAACGCGGATTTGAGATTGCTGCCCTATCCGTCGCAATGACGGAAATACGTTCTACTGCGTAAGTCCTAAGAAAATTATTTAACTAACTCCTTAACCTTACCCATAATACCTTCAGGACCAATACCTTGATGAGGGAACTGTTCCCAAAGACCGCCACAACCTTCCTTATGAGTAGCAATATAAGCAAACTTCGGAGTCATACCACGTTCTAATAACCAAGAACCGAAACGACTACCCAAACCAGTACGACGGTTGAAAGCTTCAACTACCAAAACAAAAGGAGCAGCACCTACCTTTTTCAACATATCCTCGTCAATTACATTCAGAGTCGGTTTATTAATCAAACCAACATCTATTCCCTCCTGCTTCAGACGTTCCACTGCATCAAGAGAACGATACAACGCATCACCAAAACTCACAATATAACCAGCAGTACCTTCCCGAATAACCTCATCTTTGCCAGGAGTAAACTTGTAACCTTCGCCAAAAAATTCTTTACCATCACTGTCAACCATAATAGGCACTTTCGAGCGAGTCGAAAAAATAAAGCGCATACCAGTTTGAGTAAACACTGCCTCAACACAAGCTTTCATTTGATTAGCATCTGCTGGGAAATATAGGCGAGTTTCATAACCATCATCCAGACCATTGTCGGCAAACATATTGTTTAAACCGAAGTGACAAGTATTATCTGCCATGTCATCTATACCCGCGTGGGAGAAATGGCATAAAACGTTAGAGTTATTTAACCGGGCCATTGTAATTTCCGAGATGCACATTTCTAGGAAAGCACTGAAAGTTGCAAAAATACCTTGCTTACCAACTTCCATGCCAAACCCAGCAGCAGCAGAAAAATTACCTCGTTCCATAATACCGCCACTAACAAACCGATCTGGGTAAGCATCGTGAATTTGTTTCAGTCCGCAGGAACCTTCCAAGTCACTGTCAACAAATAAGTGGTTCCCACGTTCTGCCTCACTCATGCCATTGAGAATAGATACCACAGTATCGCCGAAGACGTTGCGGTTGGAACCAACTTTGTCACTAACACCCAAGTAAGTGTAGCTTTGCTTAGGTTTTTCAATAGCTTCAAGATAGTTAACTGCTTCAGTTATGCCTCTACCCTGAGATACTCGATCGCCAACTTTAAAGGAATTACATCATGTCCGTGGGTAGAACCTTCTAAACNAACCTTCCAAGTCACTGTCAACAAATAAGTGGTTCCCACGTTCTGCCTCACTCATGCCATTGAGAATAGATACCACAGTATCGCCGAAGACGTTGCGGTTGGAACCAACTTTGTCACTAACACCCAAGTAAGTGTAGCTTTGCTTAGGTTTTTCAATAGCTTCAAGATAGTTAACTGCTTCAGTTATGCCTCTACCCTTGAGATACTCGATCGCCAACTTTAAAGGAATTACATCATGTCCGTGGGTAGAACCTTCTAAACCTTCTATGCCTGGGCACATTTTCCGCTTATTAATTATAGCGATCGGACCTTCAGTTGTAACTGCTTGACAAATTCTTTGGTAAAGACTATCTAAATCTTCTCCATCTCCTTCAAGTACAGTCAGACCGTGACCTGTGAGAGTTTTATTCAGGTCATAACCCTTCAAATAGCTAGAAGGATGACCAGCAATAGTCACATCATTATCATCAATCAGCAATTTAACATTAAGATTTTGTGCTACTGCCATTCTCGCAGCTTCAGCATCATTACCTTCTTGTTGAGAACCATCAGAACCAAGGCAAAATACTACTTTATTAGGATTTGCCATTGCCACACCATTGATGTAAGGCCACATATGTCCTAATCTTCCAGAACTGAATTTTACTCCTGGGGTA
>NZ_LGSU01000038.1 GCF_002260545.1 Hydrocoleum sp. CS-953
ATCCAAAACTTATATTAATTCATAGTAAGTAGTTATTAAATTTATGATGATAATCATAGTTAACTGATATACTATTAGATTAATCAATTTAAGTTTTATTAGATTAACATTTATCTATGGGTCATCCTTCTTATACTCCTCCGTGGTTCCTGAAAAATGGTTTAGCAATGACTCTTTATGCAGCTTTTTGGATACCCCGTTTTTGGGAAGAGACTACTACATTTTCTGAGCCTCCTTACCAAGATACAATTTTTATTGGTGCAAATGATGTGCCAATTTTTGGCTGGATGGCTATTCCAAAAAACCCAAAAGGTACAATTATTGGGACTTATGGAATTACAGGAGACTTAGATAATCAATGGTTCTTACAACTATTAGGACGCAAAGCTTATGGTCAAGGTTATGCAGTTATTTTATTTGATTGGCGTGCCCACGGCAAGACAGCATCACTATCACCAGCTCTAACTTCAGATGGTATTTATGAAGGGCAAGATTTTGTTCATATTGCTGCTCAAGCAAAAGCAATGGGTTGTCCGCCTAATTTTTGGTTTACTGCATATTCTTTAGGGGGGCAACTAGCACTTTGGGGTGCAAAAGTAGCAGAAAATCTAGCTCCAGAATTAGGATTATCAGAAACAGATATTGGTGGTTGTGCAGTAATTTGTCCTAGTCTAGAAGCTCAACGTTCTCTCTCTTATTTAGATAGTTCTCCTGTGGGAAGACATTTGGATAAAGGAATTAGTAAAAATCTCAAAAAATTAGCTTGGTTAATTCACGAGCATCATCCAGATTTTATCGATCCAGAGGCAATTGAACGGGCAGATTCTATCTGGAAATTTGATGAAGAATTTATTATCAAAGGATTAGGATTTTCATCAGTAGAAGCTTACTATAAAGCAACAAGTCCCCTATATTTTTTACCTGATCTTAAGAAAAAAACATTGATTATTTATGCAGAAGATGACCCCCTATTTGACCCAACAATTGTACCAGATTTAAAAGCTGCCTGTAAAAATAATTCTGCCATTGATTTGATGGTAACTCGTTATGGTGGTCATGTAGCTCATATTAGTAATAAATCATGTCAAAATCTTGCCCAAGATTCAGATATTTGGTGGGCATTGAATCGAGTTTTTGAATGGATTAAACAACATGAAACAGCAAGAGTAACGACTGCAGTTGCTGTGTGATTTAATCATCAGGAATTGGTTCAGCAATTAACAATGTTCATGTGACGAGGTGCCGTTTGCGAAGCATTCCGCAGGAAAACAATTAATAATTAATAATTACCCCTTCTTAAAAGAAGGGGATTGACTAAAAGGAATTTTTTTGATTTATCCCCTTAAAAGGGGAGGCTNGTTCAGCAATTAACAATGTTCATGTGACGAGGTGCCGTTTGCGAAGCATTCCGCAGGAAAACAATTAATAATTAATAATTACC
>NZ_LGSU01000380.1 GCF_002260545.1 Hydrocoleum sp. CS-953
TAATTAACGTAAAATACATATCAGATATATATTATACCCTTTTTTTTACTATTTTTTCACTAAAGTCCCGCTACTACCTCTTTTTACTGTAACTATATTTTTTTAATTTAGTATTTGATAAATGAAAACTGCTATAAATACAGATAATATCCCTTTTAGAATAGAGAGACTTTACACCAATTTTTTTTGTAGATATTTTTTTAGGAAAAAATACCAGAAAAATAGGTATTTTATTTACTTCAGTTATTTAATAAGCATCAACTATAACACTACCTTTTATAGAAACTGTATAAATCCTAAATCTTATGGAAGTATCCTAGCTCAATCTACTGTAAAATTAAAATAATTAGATTGGGAATTCGTTCTTCACTCAAAATTTACTATGTCAAAAGCTCATATTATTGGTTTAGGAAAATCAGGTGTTGCTGCTGCGCGACTGCTGAAAAAAAATGGTTGGGAAGTTGAATTGAGCGATCGCAATATTTCTGACTCCCTCCAGCAACAGGAACAACAACTAACTCAAGAGGGTATTACCGTTAAGTTGGGTTATTCATTTGAACCGGAAAAGTCTTTAGATTTAGTTGTTGTTAGTCCTGGTGTGCCTTGGGATATACCCCCACTGCTCCGTGCTAGAGAAAATGGTATTGAAACTATTGGCGAAATGGAATTGGCATGGCGATATCTCCAGTCTCCCCGGTGGGTGGGTATCACTGGCACCAACGGTAAAACTACTACTACTGCTTTAGTTGCTGCAATTTTTCAGACTGCGGGGTTGTCTGCTCCGGCCTGTGGTAATATTGGTTATGCTGCTTGCGAATTAGCTTTATCAGAAACTCCCCCAGATTGGGTAATTGCAGAAGTTAGCAGTTATCAAGTTGAGTCTTCCAATACTCTCAAGCCAGAGATTGCTGTATGGACTACTTTTACTCCTGACCATCTCAGTCGGCACTACAATTTAGATAATTATTTTAATATTAAAGCCAGTTTATTAAATCGCTCTCAAATACAAATTATCAATGGTGATGACCCCTACTTGCATGAAAATGCAACTAACCTTTGGCATAATACCTACTGGACAAGCGTTAAAGGTAAAGCTAATTTGCTGGGAGATGCTGCGAAGGGAATTTATATTGAAGATGGATGGGTAGTTGCTTTCGGAGAACAAATAGTTTCTGTAGAGTCACTACAAATCTTAGGAACTCATAATCAGCAGAATTTATTGATGGCAGTAGCAGTGGCGAAATTGGCAGGAATAGAAAAAGAGGCGATCGCTGAGGCGGTGGAAAATTTTTCTGGTGTACCCCACCGTTTGGAATATATTTGTAGTTGGAATGGGGTGGATTTTATTAATGATAGTAAAGCTACAAATTATGATGCTGCAGCAATTGGTTTAAGAGCTGTACCGGCACCTGTATTATTAATTGCTGGTGGTGAAGCTAAAGAAGGTAATGATAATGATTGGTTGCGACAAATTAAGGAAAAAGTTGTTTTTGTTTTGTTAATTGGTGATGCTGCTGAGTTTTTAGCTAAGAGATTACAAAAGATTAATTTTCGTCATTATGAAATAGTGAAAAATATGGAACGCGCGGTAATTAGAGGTGCAGCATTATCGAAAAAATATGATGCTAAAGTTGTGTTATTATCTCCCGCTTGTGCAAGTTTTGATCAGTATCAAAATTTTGAAGAAAGAGGAGATAATTTTCGGCAATTATCTTTGGCATTGAATCAGAAAAAAAGGTAGATTTAGGTGTTAGGTAGTAGGTGTTAATTCTGAGGTTTTAGCTATGAGATATAATATAGAAATAAACACAAAAAAAGGTGAATTATAATTATGTCTGGTTTAACAGTTAAAGATTTAGAAAAGCTGCAAGTAGATTACCCAGATTATCAGATGGAATTAGTAGGTGGAGAAATTATTGTGATGAGTCCTTCGGGTCTAGAATCAGGTGAAATAGGATCAGCAATAGTAGCTTATTTATGGAATTGGGTAAGACCAAGAAAGTTAGGTAGAGTTATTGCTTCTAGTGGAGGTTTTCGCTTACCAAATCCAGATGAAGATATTAGCACTCCAGACTCGTAGCGGTTTCGTGCAGAAAAATTACTCCGTCCTANCCAGATTATCAGATGGAATTAGTAGGTGGAGAAATTATTGTGATGAGTCCTTCGGGTCTAGAATCAGGTGAAATAGGATCAGCAATAGTAGCTTATTTATGGAATTGGGTAAGACCAAGAAAGTTAGGTAGAGTTATTGCTTCTAGTGGAGGTTTTCGCTTACCAAATGCAGATGAAGATATTCGGACTCCAGATGTTTCTTTTATTCGTGCAGAAAAATTACTCCGTCCTACAGAAGATTATGTTAAGTTAGTTCCTGACCTAATTTTTGAAGTTAAATCTAAGAGCGATAAATTACCAAAATTACGTCAAAAAATACAAGAATTTATAGAGTTAGGAACTGTTGTTGGGGTGTTAGTAGATCCTCGCAGTCGGACAATGGAAGTTTATCGTTATCAGCAAGAAAAAATAGTCCTGAAAGATGGGGATATGTTAGAAGTAGAAGAAATCTTACCAGGATGGAAATTACCTGTAGTTGAAGTATGGGCGCCAGAGTTTGGGTAAGAATTATAGAAGTTTTCATGTTTTTTAGACTACAGAGATTTGGGTTTAAAGGAAGAAGGCTCATATTATCTAGGAGAGAAGGAAGAAGTAATGCAAGTTATGAAGTTAAAACCGCTATAAAATCAAAATAAAAAACACCAGAGATAAAGCAGATTAATGATGAAAAAAAGGAAATATTGTTATGGCAAATTTAACAGTTAAAGATTTAGAAAAGTTGCAGATAGATTATCCAGATTATCAGATGGAATTAGTAGGTGGAGAAATTATTGTGATGAGTCCTTCGGGTCTAGAATCAGGTGAAATAGGATCAGCA
>NZ_LGSU01000381.1 GCF_002260545.1 Hydrocoleum sp. CS-953
ATATATAACTTAGTGTTTTAATTCCCCCATTAACACACACCACGCGCTTTTCCAAACATAGTGGAGTTCAACAATTAATAATAATTAATAATTAATAATTAATTATTATCAAGAACAGAATTGGCTAAAAGGATTTTTTTCTTGATTAATGAAGAGGCTTTATACCTTAATTTTTTGGTAAACTCTTGAATTTTTAGCTGATAGCTAATGGCTAGTTAATTAGGGAATTTTTAAATGGCAAAATTAATTCCTTTTCCTATTACCTAAATTGAGCAAACCAAGACTGTAATTGTTGACGACAAGCAGATTCCATTATTCCCCCCAATACAGACAAACGATGATTAGAAAAAACACTATCTGGAAAATTAGCCACTGTCCTAACTGTGCCAGTTTTCGGATCGTCCGCTCCATAAACCAATAAACCTATTCTTGCCTGCAATATTGCCCCACTACACATTGGACAAGGTTCAAGATTAACGTAAAGAGTACATTGATTTAAGTGCCAATTCCGCAAAATTAGTCCCGCTTGTCGCAAAGCCAATATTTCCGCATGAGCAGTAGGGTCAAAATCTCGCTCCCGTCGGTTTTGAGCTTCTGTAATTAACTGACCATCTGAGTTAACTATCACAGCACCCACTGGGACCTCTCCAGCATCACCAGCAATTTTGGCCAGTTCTAATACCCGACTCATCCATTTTTTATGGACTAGATAACTTGGATGGTCAATCATCTTGACATTTTCCCAACCCTACTATAACCAAGATAACAATAGGGAACCCATAGTATCATTAGTCTTATACAAAACTACACCTAAACAAGAAACCAGATTTACTGCCCTGATTATGGTTTTTCAAACTACGAAATTTCCTTGGTTAGTATCGATAACTTTGAAGGTAGTCCCTTTATAGAAAGCTAACTGGTAACTGATAACTTATAACTGATAACTGATAACTGAAATGACTAATCAACCTTTGCAAATAGAATGGCAAATTGTTAAAGACTATAACGATATTCTCTACCACAAAACTGACAGAATTGCCAAAATAACTATTAACCGTCCCCACAAACGTAATGCTTTTCGCCCTAAAACTGTATTTGAACTTTATGATGCTTTTGTTGACGCTCGTGAAGACCCAAATATTGGAGTAGTTTTGTTTACAGGTGCTGGACCTCATACAGATGGTAAATATGCTTTCTGTGCTGGTGGAGACCAAAGTGTGCGGGGTAAAGCAGGTTACGTTGATGAGGCTGGAGTGCCACGGTTGAATGTCTTGGACTTACAACGGTTAATTCGTTCCATGCCTAAAGTTGTCATTGCTTTAGTAGCTGGATATGCTATTGGTGGAGGTCATGTTTTACATATTATTTGTGACCTAACTATTGCTGCAGATAATGCAATTTTTGGTCAAACTGGTCCGAAGGTAGGTAGTTTTGATGGTGGGTTTGGGGCCAGTTATTTAGCAAGAATTGTTGGTCAGAAAAAAGCACGAGAAATTTGGTTTCTCTGTCGGCAATACACAGCCCAACAAGCTTTGGAAATGGGTTTAGTTAATTGTGTTGTACCAGTTGAGGAATTAGAAACAGAAGGCGTTAAGTGGGCACTTGAAATTTTGGAAAAAAGCCCGATTGCCATTCGTTGTCTCAAAGCAGCTTTTAATGCCGATTGTGATGGACAAGCTGGACTACAAGAATTAGCGGGTAATGCTACCCTTCTTTATTACATGACGGAGGAAGGAGCTGAAGGTAAAAAGGCGTTCCTAGAAAAACGGCCTCCAGATTTTAGTAGATATCCTTGGCTACCTTGACATCCTCTCCCGGATCAAGGCACTGAGATTCCTACCTAGCCCTAATCCTTCAGTGGATTATAGCAGTTTTCACAAAGGAAGAACGAAGAAGTAATGCAAGTCATGAAGTGAAAACTGCTATATATAAATAAACAGCATGAGTATACTTGGGATGTTGTTTCCCAAC
Source organism: Hydrocoleum sp. CS-953 (assembly GCF_002260545.1). GTDB lineage: Bacteria > Cyanobacteriota > Cyanobacteriia > Cyanobacteriales > Microcoleaceae > Trichodesmium. Next base: position 1,972 of record NZ_LGSU01000381.1, read on the forward strand.
AGCTAATTAGTCTTAGATCGAGACGGAATTTTTCTACCACTCATAACCAGAGGAAACAGTTTATTTGCACTTTGGTTATCCTCTCCTGTTATAATTTGTTATTGAACGGAATAGGATAACAGCTATTTTTCAGATGTATGGCTGAAACCTATAAACTCCAATAGGAATTTAGCAAAATTATATAGCAATTCCCAAGAAGCGTGAGGTACAAAATTCCTTGGTTTTAGGGAGTAGGGAGTAGGGAGTAGGGAGTAGGGAGCAGGGAAGATAGCGAAATGGGGAGTAGGGTAGGAGAAAAACAACTGTACCTCAAAAAAAGTGAGAAACGCTATATATAAATTCAACAATGCCGTAAATTCTAGGGATGATAAATCTAAAGAAATCAGGAAAATTAGACTAGATTTACTGACACCTTAACTTAAATTTATTGCTCATAAGAAGCAACTCTAACTGTATTACTTAGTTGACGAATATTATTAGCAGTAGGTTTTAGGGGTAAAACTACTTCCAATGTTTCATCAATTTTCTGATGCCACATAACTATACTATTCCGATTTTCTCTGTATGCTGCAAAGGGAGGTAAAGCTAATGAACAGGCCTTCCAATTACTTTCAACTGGTGTCATTAACTTTTGGCAAACACCACCACGCCTTCCCTCGGGTGAATAGTATTGGCAATGACGACAAGCTAGAGTGGTTTTCATAAAAAATTTTCCTAAAATTTATATTCACTAGACTTTAAATTATTTTTAATCCCTGGGAATTCATGGTTTTAATCGATTAAAACCATTATGACATCTAGCTTCTGAAGATCCCTATCAATTAACTAGATTTTATATTATTTTTATAATTCCGTTATAAACAGAAACATTTCGATAATAGCTGGCCATAAAAATTGTATGAATAAATACATTATTTCGGTAAAATTAATGGGGATCAAGCTAAAATGTAAGTCATGTAGAAG
>NZ_LGSU01000382.1 GCF_002260545.1 Hydrocoleum sp. CS-953
TCTCTTACAAAGAAGAAGAAGTTCCAGAGGATTTGGGAATTTTAATTAATCCATAAAATATTTAATCTCATCTCGCAAAAAATCCTCAAGACCGATAATTTTGGGCTAAAAATAATCCTGATGAAGTTAAATTGGTAAAAGAAATTAAACAAAAGTATGATGCGTCACTAAACTCAATTAGATAAAAATTATATTGAAGATATTAAATTAACTGAAGTCTACTTTTACTTGGATCTAAAATATGAGCGTTAATAATCAACTTATTTCTACTTACTCTCAAGCTTCATTTCCCCAAAAATCAGAAAAAATTGTGGGAAATAAAAGAAAATATCGTCGATATAATTGGATATTTTTACTGTCGCTATTTCTCCCTGTAGTTACTGTAGGAGTATTCAATATTATTGTCGATCCTTATGATGTATTTAATACTCCCAATTTCTTAGGAATAAATCATTCAAAACCTCGGAAAGATAATAGCGATCGCCTGTTCAAGGCAACTGATATTATTCGGATTAAACCTGTTACTGTTTTGATGGGGTCATCTAAAACTAAACAAGGTTTAGATACTAATTATCCAGCTTTGAAGAATGAACAACCTGCTTATAATGTAGGACTAAATGCTATAACTGCTTATGAATTACGACGTTATTTAGAACATTCTATTGCTAACCAAAAAGAATTAAGTTTGGCTATTGTTGGCATAGATTTCTTGATGTTTAATTCATTTACTAAGACTCGAGGAAGCTTTGCCGAATACAGGTTAACAAAACAGTATATTTCCCCGAAAGATATAATCAAAGTAGCCTTCTCTCTGAATGCAGTTTTAGCTAGTAAAGAGGCTATAATTGATAGTAAAAAAACTTCCTTAGATGATATTCCGTATGAAGAAAATGGATTTATGCCAGTTCTAAATCCTGACCCAAACCAAACTAAGGATAAATTTCGATATGCTATCAATAATTATTTTAAGTCTCATGCTAAGTATAAATTATCTACTCCATTAATTGAATTAAAAAAAATAGTAGATTTATGTCAGAAAAATAAAATTAAGTTAATTGTATTTATTTCTCCCTCTCATGCAACTCAGTGGGAAGCAATTAGAGCAACAGGTGAGTGGTCAACTTTTGAAGAATGGAAACGTGAAGTTGTAAAAATTACTCCGGTATTTGATTTTTCTGGGTACAATAGTATCGCATCTGAACCTATCCATAGTGGTATGGAAAACTATAGAGATAATTTTCATTACACTAAGAAAATTGGAGATTTAGTTTTGAATCGGATTCTTGATTATAGAGAAGCAGATGTTCCAGATGATTTTGGGATTTTAATTAATCCAGAAAATATTGAATCCCATCTTGTAAAAATTCGTCAAGACCGAGAATTTTGGGCAAAAAATAATTCTAATGAAGTGAAGTTGGTAGAAGAAATTAAACAAAAGTATGATGCGTCACTAAACTAGATAAAAATTATATCTGACATATTAAATTAACTAAAATTTACTTTGAATTGGAGGCAAATTATGAGCATTAATAATCAACTTAGTTCTACTTACTCTCAAGCTTCATCTTCCCAAAAATCAGAAAAAATTGTGGGAAATAGAAAAAAATATCGCCGATATAATTGGATATTTTTGTTGTCAGCATTTCTCCCTATAGTAGGTGTAGGAGTATTCAATATTATTGTCGATCCTTATGATGTATTTAATACTCCCAATTTCTTGGGAATAAATCATTCAAAACCTCGGAAAGATAACAGCGATCGCCTGTTTAAAGCAAATGATATTATTCGTATTAAACCTATAACAATTTTGATTGGTTCATCCAGAACAAAACAAGGTTTAGATCCAAATCATCCAGCATTAGAAAATGAGCAAACTGCTTATAATTTATCTTTGAATGGTCTGAATATTTATGAATTACGACGTTATATAGAACACGCGCTCGCTAACCAGAAAGAATTAGATTTTATTATTCTTGGCTTAGATTTTTTTATGTTTAACACATTCTTAGAAAATCAACCTAGCTTTTCCGAAAATAGATTAGAAAAACAGCATATTTCCTTAGCAGATTTTGTCAACGTTACCTTTTCTTCAGATGCACTTTTAGCAAGTAAAGAAACTATAGTTGATAGTCAAAAAAATCCGCCAGATAATATTGGTTACGGAGAAAATGGATTTATGCCATATAAAAATCCTGACCCAGAAAAAACTGAGTGGAGATTTAAAAATAGTATCAATGTTTATTATGGATTTCATGCTAAATATCAATTACCTACTCAATTAAGTGAATTGAAAAAAATAGTAGATTTGTCTCAAGAAAATAAAATAAAATTAATCTTATTTATTTCTCCCTCTCATGTGACTCAGTGGGAAGCAATTCGGGCAACAGGTGAGTGGTCAACTTTTGAAGACTGGAAACGTAAAGTTGTAGAAATTACTCCTGTATTTGATTTTTCTGGATACAACAGTATTACATCTGAACCTATCTATAATGAAATGGAAAATTATACAGATAATTCTCATTACACTCCGAAAGTAGGTAATTTAATTTTGAACCGAATTCTTAATTACAAACAGGAAGATGTTCCAGATGATTTTGGGATTTTAATTAATCCAGAGAATATTGAATCCCATTTAGCTAAAATTCGTCAAGACCGAGAAGTTTGGGCAAACAATAATCCTGATGAAGCAGAGTTGGTAAAAGAAATTAAACAAAAGTATGATGCAGAATTAGCAGAAAAAGCAAATTAAGTAATTAGAAAATTGTAATGTTAGTGAGTTCTGGTTTAACAGCATTAAAAACAGGTGACCTTTTACCTTTAATTGGAGCATTAAATTTCATTACAATGTTAGTAGTATAAAGTAAATCTAGAAAAAAAAAGTTATCCACAGCAGTGAAAAGCTAAAATTCAGCAAGAAAAAAAGACAGCAGCAAGGCTAGTAA
>NZ_LGSU01000383.1 GCF_002260545.1 Hydrocoleum sp. CS-953
AATTACATCTGTCTCTTCGGCTAAGTCAATAATACAGCCTACATTAGAAATTCCTTTACCAAAATAATATCAAATTCAGCAACACGGAATGGAGGAGCAACCTTATTTTTAGCAACTTTTACCTTAGCATGAATACCATATTCCTCTGAAGATTTCTTCAAAGTTTGTGTACGACGAATATCAAGTCTAAAAAAAGCATCCGAAAAAATGAAGCTAATTGATTTGAGATTTTTCCATTGGCCAAATGGGCTTTAATTATATAAAATATTGTGAGTATTTAATAAGTAGTGAGAAAAATTACACTCTCACAAATCTTGCGGACAATCTGGAAAAAGTTGGCCACAATCAAATTAATCGGTATTTGAAGAATGTTGAAAGACGAGACAGAAATTGTGTGGCAAAATGTACAGTCTGAAATTGCAACAACTGAAGATAGTTATTTAATTTTTGATGATACAGTTATTAATAAAAAATTATATTAAAAAGCGTTGATGAAACACGGTATGAAATTAAACTTTTGGTAAATTTTAAGCCAAAACATATAATGCAAATTATACCTATTTCTTCTATCACAAGTTACCGAAAAACTCTTTTCTACCTACTGAATTCTGATGACTGACTTCTGACTCATAGCCAATCAAACATTTATTCAGCAATGCCTCTCAAAAAATAGAGATTGTCCGCTGTCAGGATAGTGGTAAGCAATATAGGGTATGCGTGGAAGGCGATCGCTATAAAAAATTAAGCGTTTCGCTTTTCTGCTGTCGCCGCCATGTTTGCGGAGCATTCCGGAACGGAAAACGTGACATGAAAAGCGGAAGCTCTACGTTAGCGATCGCCTAAATTAGTAAGCGCTATATATAGTCTCTTTGCGTAAGTCGTGATAATGTTACAAATGAGTGGCTGGAAATCCTTACCAAATAAAGGTTTTGCCATAGCAGCAATTTTTCAAATTGGTATTACAAGATTTTTCTACATTTGACAATTATTTTCTCTGGTTTAAGTTCAACAGTTAATCTTTTCGGCTNCCGAAAAACTTATTAGTTGTATAGGCACATTTCTCCAAAGTTGGTCTAGTCTATTCGCTGGCATCGTTAAGTATAAGACATCACCAGAGTTCAAAGTCGCAGTCAGCAAATCCCAACCATGAATTTCTTTACCGTTGCTTTCTATATACAAGGGTACAAAGTCGGCAGTATGAGCCACATCTTGAGTAACTTTGCCACAGAAAGGATGTCCTGGTGTAATTAAAGTTGCTAATGCTACCCACAAACTATCTGCCGTAATTCCATTGCCCAGAATTCTACCACCGATCGCTGCAGCAGCAAAAGCAGGAGCAGCTAATTCTGTGGGGCTAAGTACAGACTCAAATTCAAATACTTGTTGCACCATTAGGGCTAAGTGCGGATCTTGATTTCTCACGACAACAGGTATTTTTGGTACAAGACCTTTCGCACTCAGAGCAATTTCTAAGTTAACAATATCATTACCACTTACAGCTAATAGAGCTTCAGCTTTTTCAATATTGGCAACTTCTAAGGTCGTAGATAAACTTGCATCTCCCTCAATTACGGGAATTTTCATCGATCTGGCACTATTGAGAAATCGACAGTTAGGATTACGCTCTACTATTACTACTTCATAACCACTAGCAACAAGTTGCTGGGCAATATGTAAACCAATTCCACCAAACCCACAGATAATATAATGATTACGCAGAGGAATGCGAGCAGCATCCCAATATTCTTGAAAACGAGTACCTAATACAAAGTCATTTAGGAGTGCATAACAAATACCGACGATCGCTGTACCCACAAGCATCATTATGGAAGTAAATATTTTGATACTACCTGGTGCTTGTTCTGCTATTTTTTCATTTCCCCCCGCTCCTGTAATCATACCAACAGTAAAATATAGGGAATCAACAAAACTATTATTCAGATTAATACTGATATAAGTAATAGTACAAACTAAGACAGTTACTAAAAGAGCTAAATTGAGAATTACTGCTGATTTACTATGTCGCTGAAATTGTCTGAGTCTGGCAAATATTTTGAAGAAGTTGTGAATCAAACTTTGTCTGCGAGTTCGCACACTAGGTTTGCTGGCAATAATTAGGCGATCGCCTACCTGTAACTCTCGTTCTTTTACTACTGCAGAGACTAGATCGATTGGATCTGTGACTGGTATATAGTAAATTAACATCAGAGAACGATCATCCCAAAGCGAACTGATCTTACGACCTAACCAAGGATGATTCTGATCGATCAATTCTTCGTGCATTGGCCAGGTCTGATTGTATAGACGTAGCTGACCAATAGCATGATTACCCAATGCTGCAAAAGCAAACACTGGAGCTGCTAAAGCTGACACACTCATTGTTGTGTGGTCAGTTAGGGTATGGTCTAAGCGATCGCCCAAACTTGTATTAAATAGACGGTTGATAATCCGAATTTTAGGATTAAGAATCCTTGCTAACATTAAGACGGCCAAATTAACAGATTCTTCTTTACCTGCTAAAACCAGAGTATGGGCACTTTGAATGCCTGCTGCTAATAAAGTAGATGCTGAACGAAAGTTGCCGACGATAATTTCTGAACCCTCTCCACGGAGTGGGCGATCACTAATGCCAACAACTGTTGCACCCTGCTGTCTTAATAGACGAAATATTTTGTAGCCGGTACGACCCAAGCCACAGACTATTATTCTTGGTTTCATGGATCAAGAAATTTATTAAAGTAATGTTAAGAAGTCCTCTTTTACCTGGTTCTGTAAACTATCATTTATTATTTACACTGAAAAAAAAGTAGCTTACAACACTATTTCTGCCGAATAGTTGTCTTAATTTTTGCCAATAACTCTGCTTTATAATTAACTTTATATTAATCTTTTACATAATTCTTAATATTTGTTGATTTTATTTATTAAAAATTAAATTTTGACTAATATTACAG
>NZ_LGSU01000384.1 GCF_002260545.1 Hydrocoleum sp. CS-953
AAGGATGGGCGGGGACAAATACAGATGTTACAGGATTTTTGGCGCCACTACAAACCTATAATTGGGATTGGCATCAAAAAGTTGCGGTAATTTTAGGTAATGGTGGTGCTGCTCGTGCAGTGGTGGCGGGTTGCGCTCAGTTAGGGTTTGCAGAGGGTCATGTTGTTGGTCGTTCGGGAGATAAATTAACTGCTTTTCAAAAAAGTTTCCGAAAAATACCAGTTTGATAAATTTTTGCTACCAATAGCTAGGAAATTTTTTAGGATTTAGGAGTCAGAATGAATAGTTTAAATATCATTTATTAGAGTGAATATATCCTTTTAGTCAAAGGTACATTTAGTGTCAATTATTTTGATTCTCCTGGTTATTCGTAATACAAATTTGATAAATTTTTGCTACAAATAGCTAGGGGAGTTTTTAGGAGTCAGGAGTATTAGGGGCGATTTCCGTTCCGGAATACTTTCCTACGGAATGCTCTGCAAACGTAAACGCGTAATTAGGAGAATTCCGTAGGAAATCGCCCTTAAAGGAGTCCCATAGGAATTACTTCAATACCATTTTTTAAGCCGTAAATCATGTTTACTTCTCAAAAGAACATTTCGTGTAAAATCTTTTTATCGCCCTTACTATTCGTNTAAACGCGTAATTAGGAGAATTCCGTAGGAAATCGCCCTTAAAGGAGTCCCATAGGAATTACTTCAATACCATTTTTTAAGCCGTAAATCATGTTTACTTCTCAAAAGAACATTTCGTGTAAAATCTTTTTATCGCCCTTACTATTCGTTACATTCTTTTTTTCTGACTTAGTATTATATTAACTTCAAAAAAGGCAGTTACATATTAAGTTGTGATTTATTCCTAGAATAAACAACTTTATAAATCCCATAAATTGTAAAAATTCAACCTTTTTTACTCTTTTTTATTATTTTTTTCTTTACCTGTTACATATTGCCTGTGCCCTGACTATAGCAATATTTGATGAAATTGGTATTAGAGGGTATTTATCACTTTTCCTACTAGAGCATTTCAGCTAAAGTAGTGCCTTAAAATTGTTATTGCCAAAGATAGTGAAGACATCTCTATCAAATTTTGTATTGCATTATTTTAAAGGAAAAAATTCACTACATACCTACCCAAAAATTGCTATGCCTTCTGTCTTTATCTTTAGTAAGTATTTCCTGACGGAATGCTCACTTTATTTAAGCTTCTATTAATCGAAAAATATATACCGAATTCGGTGGTATATGAAATATAGGAGGGAGAAATTTTCAAATAGTTTTTGAAGTACAAAATTACGAATTAAGGTTTAATTTTTTTTGCACCGATAGGCTAGAATTAGTGTACCAAATTTAGATATAATTGTCTTTAAGTCTTTCCCATATCGGAGGAAAAAAACAGATATGTTTCAACTTCTCCTCAACTGTCTATTCCCCCTTCCTATTCCCATTTTTTCTCACTTATTAAAATTAATTAATGTTGCTACTAATTTCTGAAGATGAGTTGTTTCGTGAGTAGCCATTAGCGAAATACGAATGCGACTGGTATTAACAGTAGGTGGGCGAATGGCAGGAGCAAATATTCCTACTTGTTTTAACTTTTCTCCCACTTCTAATGCTTCGGCTGCATTTTTAAGGGGAAAACAAATAATTGGTGATTCATAATTCGAGATTTTTTTACCTCTGCAAAAAAGTTGATTTTCTGTTTCTAGTAAATTTCTGAGAGTCTCCACATTTTGCCATAGTTTAAAACGACGTTCTGGCTCTTTTTTAAGAATTTTTATAGCTGTTAATGCAGCAGCAGTATCCCCAGGAGTTAAACCTGTGGTATATATCCAACTCGGCGCTCTATTTCTAAGAAATTCTATTAATTTTTTTGAGCCAGCAACATAGCCTCCTAAACTTCCTAATGCTTTGCTCAAAGTACCAATTTGAATTAGTTCTTTTCCTGTGCAGTTAAAATGTTCAACACAACCACCTCCATTAATTCCAAATACTCCTGTTGCATGAGCTTCATCTACTAAGAGCATACTATTATATTTTTCTGCTAAATCTAATAATAATGGCAATTTACATAAGTCACCATCCATACTAAAAATACTATCTGTAATTATTAAACTGCGACGATAATTTTCTCGTTCTTGTTCTAGTTTATTTGTCAAATCTTGAATATTGTTATGACTATATTCGACAATTTTTGCACCGCTAAGAATGGCTCCATTTTTGAGGCTAGAATGATTATATTTATCTGATAAAATTAAGTCACGTTGACTGACTACTGAAGAGATTACACCAATATTTGCTAAATATCCTGAACTAAATACTAATGCTGCTTCTGTTTGTTTTAATTTAGATATTTCTTGTTCTAATTCTTGATGTATTTCTCGATGACCTGTTAATAAACGGGAACCTGTACTACCAGTGCCAAATTCTTTTGTTGCTTCAATAGCTGCTGCAATTAGACGTTCATCTCCTGCTAATCCTAAATAATCATTACTTGCAAAATTGATGAGTTGTTTCCCTTCTATTTTAATTATTGCACCAGGAAGACTTTCAATAGTTTTGACGGAACGATACCAATTAGCTCTATTTATTGTTGATAGGGCTTGCTCTATCCAAGTGTAGGGATTATTTTGCATTGTTTATAATTTATTTTAGTTATGTTTAATGTTAATGGTTATTTATAAGTTATTTATAGCAGTTTTGATGTTTTTTTAGAGTACAGAGATTTGGGTTTAAAGGAAGAAGGAAGAGGGAATATTTTTTGTGTCTACCTTTGTGAAAACCTCTATAATATGGGGAAATATAGAATAATTATTCTACTATGACTTTGCTAATTTTTATTTGGCAAAAAAGTTATTTTTTGAGGAAAATACAGAATAGAAAAAATACTTTACCTGATTAATACTGAGAACTGTAATCTAAAATTTTATCTGTAGGCGAAGTCTATCATACTTACT
>NZ_LGSU01000385.1 GCF_002260545.1 Hydrocoleum sp. CS-953
CGCAAAGACCATGTATGTAGCGTTCAAAACTATAACGTTATAGTTTTTTAAATCTATATATAGTACATCTGCGTAAGTCCTGTTAATATTAGCTGTTATAAAAAAATTGCCACAACCAATTTAGGATTGCTATATCTTTGGGTAAGTGATGAGTCAAAATCTCTTTTCAACCACCTACTACCCAAAAACAACCTTAGACCTCAACCTTTCTTTTCCAAATTAATAGAAAGCTTCTGTTTTTCAGGTAACTCTGTATATTCCGAAACTATTCTACGAAACTCTTCACCATCAATAGTCTCCTTCTCTATCAATAAATCTACCAACCTATCCATCAAAACACGATTTTCTCTAATAATTCGCCGAGCTTCCTCATAACAATGAACAGCCATTGCTCGTACTTGATGGTCAATCTTAGTAGCAACTTCCTCAGAATATTCTGACTGCTGCGACTGCCAACCTCGACCCAAAAAAACTTCACCACTGGGATTTTCCAAAGCCAAAGGTCCTAAGTCAGACATTCCATAGCGAGTTACCATCTCACGAGCTAAATTTGCCACATTCCTAATATCGTTGGCAGCTCCGACTGTAACTTCCGCCGAACCAAAAATCTCTTCCTCCGCAGCACGTCCACCTAGAGAAATTGTAATTCGGTCTATTAACCAACCACGAGTATACATCCCACTGTCAATCATCCCCTCATCCATAATTGGTTGAGCAAAACCACCCACTCCACCAGAACGAGGAATAATAGTCACCTTATTCAAAGGGTCAGAATTTTTTAGTAGAGTCATCAATAAAGCATGACCTAACTCATGGTAAGCAATTAACCGTTTTTTCTTACTATCCAATAATGGGGTGAGACTCAAACCGATAGTCACTCTGTCAATAGCATCATCAATTTCCGAAGGTGTAATTCCTTCTTTTCGTCGTCTAGCAGTCAAAATAGCTGCTTCATTCAACATATTAGCTAAGTCAGCTCCCGAAAAACCAGGTGTCTTCCGAGCGATCGCCTCCAAAGAAACATCTGGAGTTAATTTCTTATTCCGAGCATGAACTTCCAAAATTCCTAAACGTCCCTTATAAGCAGGTAAGTCAACTGTCACCTGTCTATCAAAACGACCCGGACGTAATAAAGCAGCATCCAAAACATCTGGACGGTTAGTCGCCGCAATAATAATAATTCCAGTATTACCTTCAAACCCATCCATTTCAGTCAGCAGTTGGTTAAGAGTTTGTTCCCTCTCATCATTACCCCCACCAATACCAGCACCTCTTTGTCTACCTACCGCATCTATTTCATCTATAAATATGATGCAAGGAGCATTTTCCTTAGCCTTTCTAAACAAGTCTCGTACACGAGAAGCTCCCACACCCACAAACATTTCTACAAATTCCGAACCAGAAATACTAAAAAAAGGAACCCCTGCTTCACCAGCGATCGCCTTTGCCAAAAGAGTCTTACCTGTTCCCGGCGGTCCTACCAAAAGAACACCTTTAGGAATTTTCGCCCCAATAGCTGTAAACTTCTCTGGTTTTTTCAAGAAAGTAACAACTTCCTGAAGTTCTTCTTTCGCTTCTTCAATACCTGCCACATCATCAAACAATACTCCAGTCTTAGCCTCCATCTGAAAACGTGCCCTAGACTTACCAAAATTTAAAGCATTTCCCTGAGACTGACTAGAGCGACGCAAAATTGTCAGTAATACAAAGATAACTATAAAGACGATGAGAATATTAAATATAATACCCATCGCAAAACTATTGTCGGGAGAGCGCTTCAGCTCAAAGTCAATTTTTTGAGCGCGAACTTTATCTAGTAGTTCGGGGTTATACTCAAACATATTAACTGTGTACATTGGCTCATTTGCCTTTTGCCCCTTCAGGCTAACTTTAGCAATTCCTTGAGAGGGATAAGCATCTATTTCTGTTACTTCTCCAGCTTGAATTTTCTCTAATAGCTGACTATAGCTAAGATTGTTTTGCGTACTATCGGCAAAAGCTGGAGTTCCCAATAATGCTCCTTGAGCAATTATCCCAGTAGCCAAAATTTTCCACCCTAATTTTCTACTTAATTTTTGACCAGGAATTTTACCAAGAATAGTTTTGGTATTTTGGGTATTTAATTCAGCTTTAGATAATGATGAGTTATGGTGATTAATTCCCTTAAGTACATCAGTTCTAATTTGTTGCCAAAAATTTTTCATTATCTTTAATTGTGGCCTTTTATTCTGATTCAGCGTATATATTTATAGATAGCGTATTTTAGAATTGACGTTTGTTAATTTGCTTTGCTATTTTAAATCGTACTTATTACGACTGTAGCTGAGAAAAATATATTTTAGGTTAAATGCAATGGTAAAAATTGTGGGAATTGGTGGTAGTTTAAGGTCTAGTTCCTATAGCCAGCAAGCTTTAGAAATAGTAGCCGAAAGAGTAGGGGCGATAGGTGCTGAGGTAGAAATATTGGATTTGCGGACTCTCCAACTCCCCTTTTGTAATGGCGAGAAGGAGTATCCAGAATATCCAGATGTGGAGAAAATGCGAGAAACTGTCAAGCAAGCTGATGGTCTGATTTTAGCAACTCCAGAATATCATGGTAGTATCAGTGGTGTGATGAAAAATGCCCTTGACCTAATGAGTTTTGAACATTTAGATGGAAAAGTAGCAGGTTTTATTAGTGTATTAGGAGGTCAATCAAATAGTAATGCACTAAATCATTTACGGTTAATTTTACGATGGGTTCATGCTTGGGTAATTCCAGAGCAAATTGCTATTGGTCAGGCTTGGAATGCTTTTTCCGATGAGGGTAAAATATTAGATGAAAAATTATCAGAACGTTTTGATAAATTCGCTCAAAGTTTAGTAGAAAATACTCGAAAAATTCGAGGTTGTAGTTAACTTTAGTAATGTCAAAATCACGAACAGCTAAAACATATTTAAACTGGGTTTTACTGAGCTA
>NZ_LGSU01000386.1 GCF_002260545.1 Hydrocoleum sp. CS-953
GTCTTACTGTCTGAAGTCTTACTGTCTGAAGTCTTACTGTCTGAAGTCTTACTGTCTGAAGTCTTACTGTCTGAAGTCTTACTGTTCGTTCTAGATGCTACTTGTTGACTTGTTTTTTGTTGTGGACTGCTTTGTGTAGTTGTATTTGATTGAGAGGAAGGTTCCCGTGAATCTATTGTTTGAGATGACTGTTGTGGATTTTGTTGTTGCACAGGTTGGCGTGAATCTCCAACCTGGTTTGTGGGTTGAGTTCTCCCTGGTGGTGTCCAAGAGGAAGGTGATTTAGTTTCGGGTAGATTCGGGATATTTGGTACTTGTTGACTGCTGAGTTCAGGAAGTTGGGTAAATATGGAATCATCCGTTTGATCAGAGTCCTGACGTGGCACTGGGATACTTGGTAAACCTGAGAAAGGATCTTTTGTATCTGGACTTGCCGGAATAGAAGTTTGTGTTTGAGAGGTTGTGTTAGTTTGAACTTCTTGTTTAAGGGATTTAGTTCTTTCATTCGCGTCTGTAGACCGAATTAAATCTGTTGATATTTCCGACTTCTGGGGAACATCTGGAGATGGAAAAGGTCCATCAGTAGGTTGTGAAGATGGAGATTCTGGAGCTTCTAATTTTGTGCTAGGGGAAGTTTCTGAAGTATTCGCAGTAGAACTGTCTCTACCATTGATAAAAGGAAGAGAGTCACATCCACTTATCCAGAGAGATAATATACTTGCTCCTGCTGTTAAGAAAAGTTTACGCATTACGATTCTGAAAAATCTAATATTGCACAGGATAGCATTGACATTATCCCTACGGATCGCTTGAGCGAAAACTCGAAATTCCTAGACATGAGGTTAGGGTTTCCGGAGCTTTCCATAGGAAAGCTATTCTGAAATAGGGTTTTGGTTTCTGCTGGGTCTTGCCTCCTGGGGAGGTGCTGCGCTTTTCATTTCCCGCAGTGCGACATAGCACTTGGTTCTAAAGCCATTTAATCTTTCTGGTTTTACGCTTGCTCGACAGAGTGAAACTACTAGCCTAAAAGTCTTATTTATGGTAACAGATTAATTTTAGAAGTGCAATATTGATGGGTATTTATCCCAACGGTATGATAATTTGGCTAAATTGTAGTCTACTGAAGTACAATGACTAAATTTTCTAATTTTTGAAAAAACAATCAATAATCACAAAATTAAGGCAGGGCAAACGCATCTAAATTATGGAGTAGTAGATGCTCTGGGTAATCCTACTCTTTTTTTTACTCCAGGTCAAGCTTTTGACTTAGATGGAGCAGATGTTTTATTACCGATGGTAGAAGCAGAAGCGGTACTAGGAGATAAAGCTTATTATGCTCTTTCTTAGGGTAATTGGGCTTTTGAATGAGAGAGGAATAGAAGTAGTGATTCCTCCTAAAAAAAACCGAAAAGAACTTCGTAATTACGATGAAATATTGCAGTTAGCAAGTCATCTTATAGAAAATTTTTTCGCCAAACTCAAACAATATAGAGCGTTGGCCGAGCCTAGTGGCAGCTATATCGCTACGAGATACGATAAACGTTCGGTTAACTTCCTAGGAGGAATTCCTAGAGGCAGCTTCAGTCATTTTATTGACATAGCGATCGCCATCTCCATGCAGCATAAAATACCCATTTTGTCAACCTCTTTAATTGATGACACGTCCTAGAAAGAAGAGGTAATTATTAATTGTTGAACCAGACCGAAATAGTGTTTTTGTCAGGTTATTATGAACGATAAAACTAACAACCACGTTCTACAAATACAGAGTTTCTAGGTTGAAATACTGAAGTAGGGGGTGATACTCTTCTAGGGCCTTGTTGGGCTATATCCATACTATCGTCACTTGGTACTATTCTTCTAACATTTTGTTGCCAAGTAACAGGAGATTTAGTTTCCGGAAGAGTAGGTAGGCTTGGTAATTGTTGGCCTTGTATCTCTGGTAATTGGCCTACTGAAGATTCTTCTTGTATTAATTCTGGCACTGGAATTTGGGGCACAACAGAAAATGGGTCTCTAGTTCTAGGAACAAATATTGTTTCCGAAGGACCTTGATTTGTTGTAATACTATCTGGCTGATTTTCGAGGTTTTGCTTTAGAGATTTTTCTCTTTCTTCTGGATCGGTAGATTTGATTAAGTTAGCGACTGTATTGGACTTTTCCGGAACTTCTGCCGATGGAGATAGTGAATCAGAAGATGGAGGGGCTGAAACCTGAGCCAGGATTTGCTGATCAAAACTGCTGGAATCTGATAATTTTATCCCTTGCATCTCCTCATCATTAACTGCTAAGGATTCACATCTAAGTATCCAGAAAGCTAATATTCCTATACTGACAAAATACAACAGCTTGCTCATTTTTAGGTTTTGTTCCTGTTTAGCAATATCATTTTAGTTTATTGTTAGTATTATGGTTGCTGGTAGATCCATCATCAAAATTTTCAATCCTTATCAAGTAGGATATCACAATTTCATCATTTTTAAGGATTTCACAAGATTTATTTCTCCTTACTTTTTGGTTTAAATCTTAATTTTTTCCTAAGTAATTTTAAACCTCGCAATTATCATAAGTAATCGGACATAATTATGACTGGCTGAATAAATCCAAAGCCTTATTGAATCAAGATTTTTATGTAAGCATTTCCTGCGGAATGCTGCACAAACAGCTATTAGTAGTTAGCTCTCAGCTTTTACTTGGTCATTCTGTGCAAAAAGATGCCTGAAAGTAATAACTTATTAAGTTTAGCTGATGACCTTTTTTGTGTCGGACTTTTAATTATCGCTATCAGACTAATTCCTTCTTGTAGCTAATAGGTGATAGCTGATAGCTGACCGCTAAATACTTACATTTTTACCGAATTATTAATTATTAATTATTAATTATTAAATAATTCTGGTTTAAAGCCTCCCCTTTTAAGGGAAAAAAAAGAAATAATATTTCCTTATCTTCAATTCTCTCGGTTTTAAC
>NZ_LGSU01000387.1 GCF_002260545.1 Hydrocoleum sp. CS-953
AATGATATCAACCTGAAATGATATAAACCCGCCCCCGCCCCAATGGAAGTCCACTAAATCAAATTGTCATTGCGACCAAAGAGAATAAATCTCCTAAACCCTTGATATTGCTTGCTTCCACTGCGTTCGAGTCGCTGCGGACTTCGGTAAGAAATGTCTATAAATATCCAGCAATTTCCGAGAATGTACGATCGCCTCTTCGACTTTGTTGCACTACCTCCAGAAATAAGTCAGCGATCGCACTGAGTTGATATGTTTCTACCAGAAATAACGTAAGTGCTAACACAGATTTTACCTGTTTATTTTTGGTATTTAAGATTGATAAAAGCTTTTTTTTTATGTCCAATCCGCCGATAAAACACACTTTTTATTTTTGCTTGTAAAACTTTTATTCTTTATACTTGACCACTATAATAAAGCTCCTCTTTTAGCCGGATTCGAGATAATAATAGCAGGAATATTTACCTATTGCCCTTGTGGTCATCAAATATCAATGTGACAATAAATTAACCAAAATCAAGCTATTATTTCCTCAGAAAAGCAATTCTTTATGGTTGCATATACGGAGTAAATAACAAATCTCCTTTCCTATAAAACGATGAAAGTCAAACATAGCAATGGTTAAACTGTTATTTCTGGAACCTTAATCAAATTCGTGCAAATCTTTACCGTTTCTTTACCCATTAGCCTATCTAGGTCGATTATATTAGGGTTAATGAGACAAAAAACAAACATACACAGACAACAAATGAAAACAACTAAATTCTTAACTAGCGCATTCGTTTTAGGTTCCATCGCTTTAGGTACATTAGGTCAGGCAAAAGAAGCAGCAGCAGCCAATATTGTAAACACTTGGCAAGCATCAGAAGCTGTTTCAGACGAATATCATAGTGCTGACCATAATCATGCCTTTTGGATACCTGACCTGGACTCTGATTTTGATTTCGAGGGTGATGCTTTCTTCAATGAGTACGACGATGGCACAATTAATTTAATCGGTAACATTGGTGCAGGGAATAAAAAATTCGCAGTAGATGTTTGGTTCAACTCCCTGGGAAATTTACAAGAAGGACGAGCCATCGCTCCAAATCTTGCACCTAAACAAGAATTGAATCGGAATGACCCTTACAGCGTTGTAGATATTAATGATTGGAGTTATTACACAATTGACAGTAGTAAGTCTTTATTAACTGAAATAGGAGAATGGTATGGTAATAATAATTCTACAGATACATTTTTCCTAACAGACATGAGTGAAACAAACAAAGGTCAAATGGGTCTTGGAGCTAGTGGCAAGAATATAAACGAAGGCTTCTCTCACTGGTTTTGGCTCGAAGATACCAAAACCGGTCAGAGATTCGACGGTGATATCAACATTGACCTAGTTGCACTAGAAGAAGGAGGCGGTATTTTGAGTGAGGGTGAGAGTATTCCTGAACCTGCAACAATGAGTCTTCTAAGTCTGGGTTTATTGGGAACTGGAATGGGTGCATTAAAGCGCAAAAAACAGTAATTGACTCTCATCTTTACCACCTAAATGATGCAAACATTAGCATTCCATTCTCCCAATATTAGGGAACTTCTATCGCTTCTATCTCTAATCTGTTATTCAATTCAACTTCAACTCCACAGCACTTATCAGGGTTAACTACATTAATCGAATAATGATGAACATATCTTCTGAATGATTTCAGAATGATTAGAGAAATAGGAAAGCAAACTTGCTAAATAGTGGTATTATATCATGTTCATTAGTATCGGTATAAAAAAGCAGAGAAACCGGGTTTGTATCAAATGCCATGCAATACTAGCATTAACTTCCTACAAACCCGGTTTCTTATAACACTTCCATTGCAAGGCAATTTGATATTAGATCACATCCAGTTAAATAGTTGTCATTGCGACTAAAGGAAAGCAATCTCACAAACCTTGAGATTGCTTTTTTGTTGTTGTTTGTAGTATTGCTCTAGCCCCTTAAATTTCTCAGACTAGAGCAATACTACGAACCTAATTATAACTGTTCTACCCTTAGCGCAGCTCCCCCGGAGGAGGTACATGATATTACTTTTGACTTTTGATTTTGAATTTTGACTTAATAAAGGTTATTATGTAAATTGATAATTTTCTGAGTATTGTAATTATGACTCAATCAAATGATAGTGGAACAGTCGAACAGATTGTTAATACAGTAATGGGGGTGAAAACTGAAGATACAAACCAGTATCTAGACAAACAAACAATTTCTACAAAAGAGCTAGATTTAAAAGCACTTTCTATTTATAAATTAGGAACTATCCTGCAAATAGGAATAATTATTCTAGCTTTCTGGGGAATGGAAAAATTAGTAATTTTAGTTGATAATTACTCCTCCTTTCCCAATTGGTTAAGCACAGTATTTGCCGGACTATTTTTCACATTATTGAGTATTCGTTCCCGAATTTTTTCGCCATTAGACAATACCCGTACCAGCAGAACTTATGATAGTATTGTCAGACCAAAATGGGCACCTCCACCTTTAGCTTTTCCCATAGTTTGGATGACAATTGCAGTTTTACGAGTAATTTCTTCTCTATTAATTTGGCAGCAAATGAACCAACAATTTTTAGTGCTTCCTTTAATAGCTTTTGCAGTACATCTTGCTTTAGGAGATACTTGGAATACTATTTTTACTGTCGAACGGAGATTAGGAGCTGCTGTTCCAGTTGTTATTTTAGGTCCTTGGTTATCTGCCTTAATAGTTACTATATTTTACTGGCAAACTAATCCTATAGCTGGAATGATTTTAGCTCCTTCTTGTGTGTGGTTAACTGTAGCTGTTGTATTAGTATTTAGGATTTGGCAATTGAACGGTAAAGAGCCATTATATCCATTGAAATTAACAGTTAACTAAAAAATAGGCGTTGGTAATTGATAGGATGATTTTCTACTAGGGATGATACCCCTCACTTAGTCTGGTTAAATATTTAGAG
>NZ_LGSU01000388.1 GCF_002260545.1 Hydrocoleum sp. CS-953
CCAATATTTTTGCCATCTAAAACTATATAATACAGAAATATTTCTTCTTTTAGAGGTAGATATATTTCCTCTTCTTTTATCAAAAATAAATTATATTTACCACCAAGACCACCAACATCATAAATAGTAATTGGCTGTTTAACTCCTTTTGGCATTACCTCTTTTTCATCATTAATTTCAATTATCGAACCTACCTCATTTAAAGTAGTTCCAGAAATTAAAATTTGCCCCCCAGTCGTATAAGATTCAATTCGATAAGTTAAATTTACCTGACTGCCAACAATACCATATTTTGTCCGTTTCAAAGAACCAATATTACCAACAACAACCTCCCCTGTATTAATCCCAATTCCCATTTCTAAAGGTGTTAAACCCCACTCTTTCATCTGTTTATTTACAGGTTCCATTGCTAACTGCATATCAATAGCACAAGCAACAGCTCTTGTCGGATCGTCCTCTCTAGTAATAGGGGCACCAAATAAAACTAAAATTCCATCCCCCATAAATTCATCAATAGTTCCGTTATGCTTAGTAATTACATCCGCCATATATCCCAAATAAAAGTTCAGAATTTTCACAACTTCTTCTGGTTGTAAACGTTCTGATGTAGCAGTAAAACCTCTTAGATCGGAAGTTAAAATAGTGATATTGCGACGTTCACCTCCTAACTTTAATCCTTCCGGACTTTCTAATAAAGTAGCCACTACCTCATCAGTTAAATAACGACCGAAAGTTTTGCGAATATCCTGAGCAGTACGAGCAATATAAGCCGTAATCACAACTGCTGATGTTGTCATGCCTAGAAACGCAGGAACAACAGGCAACCACCAGCTCCACAAAAAAGCAATGTAAGTGCTAGCAAATAAAACTCCACCAGCAACAAAAATCGTAATTACTTTCCAAATAGAAAAATAACTAACACCACCAGCAGTCCGCCATCTCCAAGTTGTCGCCGCTCCTACTCCAGACCAAAATAAAATCCATATCCACTCGTAGATATCTACCCAAGTCTTAATCATGGAACGACCATCAAGAGCAGAACCAATCAGTTGACTGATAATATTAGCATGAACTTCAACCCCACTCATAGGTTCTAAAGTTCTAATTAAACTACTACTGTAGGGAGTAGAGAATAAATCATTAAAACTTTCACCCACCGCCCCAATCAAAATAATGCGATCGCTTCCCCAGTCAGGAGGTACTCGGTCTTCAAGAATATCCATCATGGAAACAGTCTCAAAATAGCGACTAGGACCTCGATAATTTAAAAGAATGAGATAACCACCTGCATCTGCGCGTACATACCCACCATCATTAGCTTCAAATGGCTCTAGTATAGTCTTTCCGAGTTGATATATGTTATCATCAAGTGTCTTGGGACTAATCTCAAAATTCTCTAAATAACGCAAAACAACCTTAGAAGCAAAACTCGTGACATTTTGCCCATTTTGAAGTGTGACAAATAAATAACCTCGTCGAATTCTTTTATCTGGATCTACTTTTAAATCATTAGCACCAGCCTGATTATTTTCTTCCAAAACAGGTGGTCCTTCTATCACATCTCTTTGTCTATCTCCCACTACTTTTTTAATTGCAACTAAATTGGGGGTAGACTCGAAAACTTCCACTAATTCCTGATGACCAGGTTCCACAGGTAAATCCCGATAAATATCTAAACCAATAACTTTTGGCTCCATTGCTTTCAATTTTTTCAGCAATTTTGCATAAACACCATCAGGAAAAATTGGCTGCCCAACTGCTCTAAGGTCGTCTTCATTGATACCTACAATAGCAATTCTATTGTCTGGACTTTCCAAGGGTCGCATCCGCATATACGCATCATAAGTGCGCCACTCCCAAAACTGTATTAAACCAAGAAAACGTAGTAGGATTACCAACCCTGTTATACTGGGTGCAGTAATCCAAACACCATTCCATTGATTCAAAAAATGAGTGTATTTATTCCATAACATCGGTTGTTAGCACCTTTTAGAAAAAACAGGTTAATCTACCCAAATGTACTATGAAATCATACTTAGAGCGCCCCGACCAAATTTATGGGTAGTTATTTCCATAGTAACTCAATTTATTCTGCTTCTACTTTACAGCAGGATGCAAAAGGCTCAGAAGCAATTTCTTTTAATCCTACTGACGTTAATAATTCCTCCCACTCTGTAGGGTTAGAATTGCGTAACTCAGCTAAAGTTGCGATTGTCTCATTCCAAATTTTGGCATTTGCATATATTTCTGCTTGTTCAAGGGGAGTAGCATTTTTTAAGCTTTTTTCCAGTTGTGAGCTTATTTCTACTTTTTTGATAGTTCCCTCAACATATTTGTCAGCACTGCGATCCCAGGGGTCAAAAATTATTGCAAACCTCCATTTATATTCTTTATTGTTTGTCAGACTTACATCTTTGGGAACAGTAAGTTTTACAATACCAGAAGTACCAGAAACATCTAATTCATCATTCAAATAGATACTCTTACCTGATTTATCAAATATTTCAAATTCTGCTGACTCTGCTTCGTGTTCAGGAATATAGACAAAAAAATTGGGATTACTGATTGTAGTTCCAGCATTATCATCTCCTGGCATTAGAGCTATCAAGTTGCCTTTGCTAGGACCGCGAGTACCTCCACCACTGGTTCGACCTGAAGGGGATCTTTTCCCACCTTCAAAGTCTACGCTAATTAGCAATTCTGGGGTTTGTTCTGCTTTTGCCAATTGCCAACCAGAAAAAGTTACAATTATTGGAGATATAGCTAAAGCCAAAAGTCCCCAAGACTTGATATTTTGCCTTCCCATCATCAATCACATCTCCATTTAATTAAATGATTTAACTTATATTTGCAATCCTAGCATATCTATTAGACCTATCTGGAAAAGAGGGAGTAGGGAGTAGGGATTAGGGAGTAGGGGGGAAGAATTGATTATTTATAGGGGATAATTGATTTTATTTTTGATTATCGG
>NZ_LGSU01000389.1 GCF_002260545.1 Hydrocoleum sp. CS-953
GTGGGGGAGTAGGGGAGTAGGGGAGATAGCGTATTGGAGGTATTGGAGATGTATTGGAGTATTTTTCAACCTTGTTTCTCAAGTATGCCTAATTCTCACAGACGACTCCTGACTCAAAAATTTCATCAAGACTAAAGATAGCAAATGGCTTCTATATTCTCGATCTCCTGACTCCTGACTCCTGACTCCTGACTCCTTTGCTCATATTCCAAATGGCTTCTATATTACAGATTGAAACTGGAAGTTACTACGATAATCTTTGCGAGTAAAGTTCAAACCACTTTAGCCAGTAATTTCCTTGCTTGGCTTCATTTATTTGAGAAACCAACTTGTTATAAGTAACAAACCAGGCATCCCAATAATTCGCTGCTGCTGATGCTATTGCTTGACAGGCATAATATTTACTTAATTTCATAGCCTACTTCTTTGCAGCTAATAGCACCAATAAAGCATTGGGAAACTTAATGATAGCAGGAAACACATTTGCTAATGATGGTACAACTCATGACCTATGCAGGTTGTATTAGTTTGATGAATTGCTTGTAGAAATCTAAAGCAACTGTTTCAATTACATCATAGCTCTCTACTACGTCTACTCCTGCGTCGAGTAACTTTCCTTTTGGACCATCACCAATTTTAGAAACTAGGACAGCTTTGCAATCAGAAATTGCCTTGATGATATTCTCCAAACTTCCTTCTTCACTATAACCACCTAAACAATAGTGGTCAACTTTGCGGTGAGCAATAAATCTGGCTTTGACACCATCTACTTCATAGATCATGAACTCTTTAGCATGACCAAAGTGTTGATTAACTAATCCGTTACCCTTGCTTGCTACTGCTAGTAGTATTGGCGGACCAGCTTGAGCAACTGTTTCAGTGATCTGAGTTTCAGTCTTAGCTTTTGCTAGTTTATTGCGGAAACCTTCAATGCCAGCATGAACTTCTTTGCGCTTCTCCAAGTCATATTCTGGAGTCATCTCCATAATGGCTTCTTTTGTGAATTCCTTACTACGGTCTTCACCTAAGAGACCAACTGCATCTGCACGGCATTGACGACAGTGGCGCATCATTTTCATACCACCAACATCACACTTATCTTGTAATGTTTTTAATTCTTCAGTAGTTGGACCGCGCTGACCATTTAAACCGAAGTAAGTGCCGTGTTCTGGTGAAGAAATTAGAGGCATAATATTATGGATAAATGCACCCTTAGAACGAACGACCCTATTTACTTCTTCTAGGTGTTGGTCATTAATGCCAGGAATCATCACTGAGTTAACTTTGCAGAGAATATCAGCTTTTTGGAGCAAGTCCAAAGATTCCATTTGTCTTTGGTGCAGAATTTTGACTCCTTCAATTCCTCTGTAGCGCTTCCGCTTGTAATGAACCCAAGGATAAATCTTTACCCCAATTTCAGGGTCAACCATATTAATTGTTAGAGTAACATGGTCAATATTTAATGCTTTAATCCGATCTACATACTCAGGTAAAGCTAGACCATTGGTTGACAAGCAAAGCTTAATATCTGGAGCTTTCTCAGCTACAAGTTCAAAAGTGCGGAATGTTTTTTCTGGGTTCGCTAATGGGTCTCCAGGACCAGCAATACCCATAACGGTCATTTGAGGAATTTTTCCAGCAATTACTAGAGCTTTGTGAGCTGCTTCTTCTGGAGTTAGCAATTCACTAACTACACCGGGACGACTTTCATTAGCGCAGTCGTATTTCCGGTTACAATAGTTACATTGAATGTTGCAAGCTGGTGCAACTGGAGCGTGCATCCTAGCATAGTGATGATGCGCTTCTTGACTATAGCAAGGATGGTTAGCAACGCGCTCTTGAATATTAGGGGCAAGTTCCTCTGTTTTGGTGCTTCCGCAACCCTTTGACGCACATCCACCAGATTTTTTTTCTGGAGTTGCTGTCGTATTTGCGAAGCTGTTTACTGTTGGTTGGGAAGATACTTCTGTTGGCTGTAACATCTAAGTTTCCACTCTTATTCTACTAGCTGTCGCCGTGGGGTGACGGATTACTCGCGTCGATACACTCTTTTCTCCATGACTTGAACATTGGCGGTGTTATATCAGTGGATTGGTGTCCGGCGTTATAGTTTTTATATCAGTGGGTTTTAGACTGCTACATTCAAAAACCGCGATTAGTATTTATTATGATAATTAATTTTGTACTCAGATTTCTCTGATTTAATAATTTCAATTAGATCAGGATATCTAAAATTTTTTCTTGGGGTACAGGTACTGGTATTTTTTAAGTTGGGTACGAGTATTTACGGTGTGATGGTGCAGGCTCCTATGTACTCATGCTAGAAGCTATATATATTACTTATTTCGCTATTTTTTTCACCCTTATTTTTTCTCTATCCTCCTGTACTCATATACCCCCTATTTAAGTTAATCCTTTATTACTGTATACAATGTATCAGTTTTTGGCAAGTAGGTAAGGTTTATCTTAACTTTTCTTTATATTTTGCGAATTATTCCTAATAAGTAACTAGGTTAACTCGGATTATTTCAGAAAATTAGCACCAACTACATTTGAGAATAATTTCAATTAACAACCTATTTGTAGAACTCCAATCTCCCAACTCTCCGCTTCCCCTTTCTCTAAAGTCCTGTACTCAAAAATCAAAAATCCAGTCAATTATCGCGTATAAATCATCAATTATTCTCTTTCTGGGAGGGTTTAGGGGTTGGTCTGCCTACTCCCTACTCCCTAATTCCTACTCCCTCTTTTCCAGAGAGGTCTATTTCAGAATAATCTCAATTAACAATCTAAATCTCTTTGCAGAACTCCAATCTCCCAACTCCCCGTCTCCCCTTTGTCTAAAGTCCTGTACTTATACACCCCACTATTTAAGTCAATCTTTTATTACTGTATACAATGTATCAGTTTTTGGCAAGTAGGGTAGATTTGTTTTTAACTTTTCTTTAAAATTTGATAATTATTCCTAATAAG
>NZ_LGSU01000039.1 GCF_002260545.1 Hydrocoleum sp. CS-953
AATTATTAATTATTAATTATTGAACTCCTTCCCAACATTCAATCAGTTTGTTGTTGGGTTTCCTTAACGTCAACCCAACCTACAAAATGCTTAATTATTAATTGTTAATTGTTAATTATTCGGTAATTCTAAAGTTAATATGGAACCAATAGTAACAGCATGAGTATGAGTAGAAACGACAACGGCACCAAGTCGAGGANTGTTGGGTTTCCTTAACGTCAACCCAACCTACAAAATGCTTAATTATTAATTGTTAATTGTTAATTATTCGGTAATTCTAAAGTTAATATGGAACCAATAGTAACAGCATGAGTATGAGTAGAAACGACAACGGCACCAAGTCGAGGATCGTAACAACCAACCCACGGTGCGGGATGGCATTCGTGAACCAAATAAGCATATAACCATATCGGTGCTTTACCTTCTATGACAACACCTTGTTGCCACTGAATATTCGGGGGTATTTTCAAACCTTTTAAGTCAGCAGGTGTAATAATACCGTCTGGTGTAGTCATCTCAATATGAAGATGTTGATATGGCATTCCATCAGTAGTTTGATGGGAAATTAATTTAAGTTGTATAGATGTCATTTCAGTTATCAGTTATGGGTTATCAGTTATCAGCTTTCAGTTATTAGTTTTTAGTTATTAGTACCTCCAAGACCTTATTTTTTTACTATTGATATTCTAACATGATGTAGAAGACAGCTCTTCTGCTCAGTATTTGGCCTGATAATATAGAAATATCCTCTTCTACAACTCCGTATACTTAAATATTAGGAGGAAAAAATTATGAGCATCAAACTCACAGAAAGATTTCAACAAGCATTGGTATTAGCTTACAACTTACATTCTCAACAGTTACGCAAAGACGGACGTACACCTTATATTGCTCACCTTTTAAGTGTTACTGCTTTGGTATTGGAAAATGGTGGGAATGAAGATGAGGCGATCGCTGCTTTATTACATGATGCAGTGGAAGATAGGGGAGGTATGGCAACTCGTCAACATATTCTGGAATTATTTGGAGAAACAGTTGTTGATATTGTTGATGGTTGTACGGAGTCGGAAACTATTCCTAAACCACCCTGGGAAGAGCGAAAATTACGTTATCTTCAGCAAATATCTAATGGCAGTAAATCTGTAAAACTTATTTCTCTTGCTGATAAACTGCATAATGGGAGAGACTTATTAGCTGCATTACGTCAAGAAGGAAAAATAGTATGGAAGCGCTTTAATGGAGGTAAAGAAAAAACTTTTTGGTTTTATCATTCTTTAGTTTCCTGTTATGAAGATGATAATTATCTCAAACAAGAATTTATGAGAATTATTGCTGAATTAGAAAAGTTTTAGGTGTATATAAAATCTGCTGACTTTGGAGAATAATATTTTACTATCAGTTTTGGTAAAAACTCCTTTGGTAGGGGTTTGGTCACCAAACCCCTACAATTATGTTTACTTATCCCC
>NZ_LGSU01000390.1 GCF_002260545.1 Hydrocoleum sp. CS-953
GCTGATCATCTTCGGCTCGGCGACCTTCTCGGCGCTGCTCGCCTTCTCCGGCGCGAGCTCGGGACTGATCCGCTTCGCCACCGGCTTCGAGCTGGATGCCACGGTCATGCTGCTGGTGATGTTCTGCATCCTGCTGGTGCTGGGCATGTTCATGGACCAGCTCTCCATGATGTTGCTGACCGTGCCGGTCTTCTTCCCGCTGGCACAGACTCTCGGCTTCGATCTCATCTGGTTCGGCGTGATCATCCTGCTGGCGCTGGAGATCAGCTTCACCACGCCGCCCTTCGGCCTGCTGCTCTTCGTCATGAAGGGTGTTTCCACACCGGGCACCACCATGCGGGATATCTACGTGGCCGCGATTCCCTTCATGGCCTGCTCGATCCTGCTGGTCGGCCTGCTGATCATCTGGCCGGAGATCGCGCTCTGGCTGCCCAGCTTGGGTAGATAGCGAAACCTGTTCCAGCCCACTCCCCCTCCCGACCGCCCCGGAATTATCATATGGACGGCCGGGAGGGGGAGCGGGCCGGCACCGCCACGCACTAGAGCATATTCCGACCACACGGAATCATTTGACCGGGGAGATTTTCCGCTCTGATAAGGCGCGGCTCGCAATGCGATGCGGCGCATCGGATAAGAGACGCAACGCAGTCAGGGCGGAAAAGAACCCGGCCTCCGGTGGGCTTTGAAGGCTCATCGGCCGCGTTGCGCTGCTTGCCCGATGCGCCGCATCGCGCTGCCCAACGCGCCTTACCGAATGAGACTTCAAAGCCCATCAAATTGATCCCGTGTGGTCGGAAAATGCTCTAACTTCACAACCCTTTCGGATGGGTGAGGAATTCCTCGATCACTTCCTGTGGCGCTTTTCGGATGAGTTTTTTCTACAGTTCAGGCTAGCAGCTCTACTACAAGCTTTAATTGGAAAAATATGTGATTTCGATCGCAATAATATAGGGACTTTCCATCGAAAGTCCCTACAGAGGTAAAGAAAGGTTGATTAATTTGTTAGAGATATCTAATATCATCTCCGGATAAGAGCGTGATAAAAAAACGTTCTCCTTAGAAATTTTCATGGTTACTCTAAGATTTACATAAACCCGCCCCGCCCGATGGTGGTTTATATCATTGGGGGCGGGTTTATCTGACTTAATGTGAAAACTCGTTGTACGGACGTTGCATAACAAAAATGCGTTTTCCGTGGGTGCAGGTTTGAAATTAATGAATAATGAATAATGGATAATGAATAATGAAAGATTTCCATACTCCCTTACTATCTCTCGGTTTTAACAAGAGGTCATTATTAACTATTAATTATTAATTATTAATTATCGTTGCCAATAAGGTCGTCCTTTCCAGAAAACTCCTACAGCTAAACTTATTAATGAAGCTCTAGATGCAGTTAGCAATATAGAAGGCAAAGGTAATAAAGATTTTAATAATAAACCAATAAATAAACAGAAAACTAGCGCCCAAAGACTAGAATTATTCAGTAACCATTCTTTTTGCCACCATTCCAATAAATAAACCGCTAATGCTCCCATTCCTATTGCTACCCCTATGGGTATTAAAACCCCAAAAAATGGAGATGAAAATAACATATTCAATGGTTTGAGAATCACAAAGAAATAAGTTAGGCTGAGGATTAATAATACTTCTGAAGTTACTACTGTCAAAGTAGTTATTAAACTTACTAAAGATAGTTCTGGCCAAGGTAGATTTTTTAAACGTTGCCAAATATTATTCATTAGTTGATAATTCCTGGGATAAGAAAAATCAGGTCAACCTTTAATTATACCAAATAATTAGCAAAACTTGTAGTATTTTGACACACCTCAAATATGACAATAGTAGGGGCGATTTCCTGCAGAATGCTTTGCTACGCACATGACACGCAAAGGCGTTTGCGACAGCACTCGGAACGAAATCGCCCCTACTCCCTCTTTTTTAGAGATGTCTACCCCTACTCCCTCTTTATCTGGAGATATCTAATTAATTAATTAATTAATTAATTAATTATTGCTCTGCTGATTAAATATTAAAGCCTTTACAGATAAAGCTTTTATAATTTTTAGGTCTGGAAAAAGTACGAACTTTTAGGTCAAAAAGATTCAAAAATTTAGGATTTTGGGTTGACTCATGGCTGAAAAATCAAGGGATAATTTTTATGACTACCTCCTCTAAATTCCCCATTCCTCCTGATTCTGTACGGACGTTGCACAGGCAAAAATGCGTTTTCCGTTCCGGAATGCTCCGCTTTCCATGTTGCGCAGCAAAACGTCCCTACCTCCTGACTCCTACTCTCACCCATAACACTTCAGCAAACCCTAATTACCAGTTTCTTCTTGAATACGAATCAACTCAGCTTGAATTTTTTCTCGCAAAGTTGGATCGGTTTTTTGAGTCATTGTAATTCGATTAAACCTAGAAACTGTCAAATCATTTCCTTCAATAATTTTTTTAGCTTGATTGCAGTAACTAACAGCAATTACCTTAACATTTTGTGGTAAAGTATTAACACTACTTTTCTGATTACAAATTATTGGTGGAACAGAACCACCGGGAGTTTGTTTTTGAAATTCATTTTGAATTTCTCTATATACTCCTATTCTTAAGTTCTCAATTTGTAAGACTGAAAAAGCATACTTTGTTATTTCTTCAGCAGTTACTGCTTGATCTGTGAAAGATTCTTGAGCATAGACTGCTGTATCAAATATAGGAGTTAATGATGATGGGTTTGACACTCTAGGTACTACACCCATCATTAAGCCCAATGTAGACAAAGTTGCAACTAATAAAGACCGGGATATTAGTCTCTGGGGGTATAGTTGGATATTACAAACTATAGCTTTGATGTTCATACTTCTGAGCAAAAATAAAAATTAAACTACCATTAGTATTTAGAATTATTTTAATCCAATAAAGTTCCCACTGAATCCCACTGAATAGGGGTTTTCGGCAAACTTTTGTTTCTCGAATT
>NZ_LGSU01000391.1 GCF_002260545.1 Hydrocoleum sp. CS-953
AATACCACCGTATTGTAAATTGGAATAATCAAAAATTTAGATATAGTAGAGAATTAAATAATGGGGCATTTATTGAGGTTAATTTATCAGCTAACGACATTAATTCATTTTGTTTAAAAGCAATTGAAAGAGTAGGATTAAGTTCTGAAGATTGGCAAGTTGAAATATAAAAATAACAACAGGAAATTAATCTAATCAACTAATTTTTAGTGCTAGTTAATTAAACTTTAGTAATATCATGTTTAATAAAAGATAATTCCTAGTTTTGCTCTAATATCATGTCCGGTAGCATCGGTATTGTATAGAGAAGTTAAGGAAGAAGGAAGAAGGAAGAAGAAAGAAGAAAGAAGAAAGAAGGAAGAAGGAAGAAGAAAGAAGAAAGAAGAAAGAAGAAAGAAGGAAGAAGAAAGAAGGAAGAAGAAAGAAGAAAAGAAAAAACCTTAAATATGATAAATATTTACCCAACTTTTACACGCTCCGATACCAGCGGACATGATATAACTCCTAAAATATCTTCGGGCTAGAGCAAAACTACAAACGAAAAAAAATTAACTTTATTTTTATTGCTGACTGCTGAATTAAGCAATTATATCCATTTCAGTAATTATAAGTTCTTGATTAATTAAACCTATTTCTCTTTGAATATCTGGATTGTTTGCCATTAGTTCAATCTGATTGTCTATGTTAGATTCTGCAATTATTTGAGTTAACTTTTGCTTGATTTTTTCAGTTAAACGGTTAAGCAACCATTTTTGTTCATCTAAAGATAAAGAATTAATTGCTTGTTCAATTTCCAATAGTTTATTAGACATACTTTCCATTATAAAACTGCTACTTTCCCAATTAAAATATTTGTTCTGCTATTAAATTTAGTTCAGGAAAAGTAGGTGAATCCACCACATCTTGACCTCTAAATAAATTCACCGTATATTCATCTTCAACTAAATGACAAACCGAAATAGTTGGCTGTTTCGGGTCTCCAATATAGCGCCTACCTCCTAACCCTAAATAATCAACAATCCAATACTCATTTATACCTAATTTTTCATATTCTCCCAACTTCATTAAATAATCATCTTGCCAATTCGTACTTACTACTTCTATAGCTAATTTAACACTCGTAACATGAATAATAGTCGATCGCTTCTTCCACAGTGGTTCGTTTTCCATAGCATTATCATCCAATACAATTACATCAGGAATATAAGCAGATTTATCCGAATTGATAGCTTTAATTAGTCCTTGTCAAGGCATAAAAAAAGGCAAATTCAGACGTTTAATTTCTACACCAAGTTCTAAACTTAGAAAACCAGCTACTTTTTCGTGAGTTCCAGTAGGTTGCACTTGAAAAATTTCTCCATTATGTAATTCAAACCGACCATAACCATCAGGATACCAGTCCCAAAACTCCTCTAAAGTCATCAACTTAATATCCTCTTTTTCTGGAATATTAGTTGCTTCTCTTTCTTGAATAAACATATTCATACTTCTAATAATTTCAGTTATAAATCCGTAAGCATTCAGCTATTAGCAGTCAGCTCTCAGCTTTTCCTGGGTTATGATAATTTTTAATTCTCGCGCTTCAGACTAATTCATCCTGCTTTTAAAGGAGGAATTAATAACTCATAGCTAATAGCTGATAGCTGAATGCTTACTTAATCAGATTGCGGGGATTAATTATCAATCATCAATTATCAATTATCAATTTGTTCCTTAGTATAATCACCGTTTCTACATCCCATCTGTTTTAAAAAACGAATGGTATTAATCTGACCTAAATTATCAACCAAAACTTGATAATCTTTTCTTCTAAGTTCAATTGGTGTCATTTCCATTCTCTCATTCAGTAATTAGAAATTCTTGATTTATTAAAGCTATTTCTCTTTGAATATATGACTCATTTGCCATTAGTTAAATCTAATTTTATCTGTTATATTTCCCTCGAAATAAATGACTATGTTCAGGATTATAAAGACCAGAACGCCCTATTTTTTCCACCTTTTCCAAAGCAGGACTAATTACATAAAGCGTTGTTCTAACTAACTGTTTCTCCTCAGTCACAACAGCCATTTTCTCCAAAGGTACAACCAAAATTTCCTCATCAGGCCATCCCAACCGATAACATATCGCCACAGGTATCTGAGCTGAATAATGTTCCATCAACTTTTCCTGTGCTTCCCACACATGACGAGCGCTCAAATACAAACATAAACTCGCCCCATGAGCTGCTAAACTACCCAACTCTTCCCTTGAAGGAACTCCCGTTGCTTTCCCACTAATTCTCGTTAAAATAATCGTCTGTACCAACCCAGGCACAGTTAATTCCACTTTTAACTTAGCTGCTGCATCCTGAAATGCACTAATTCCCGGTACAATCTCAAAATCAATTCCCGCTTCGCCCAAAAGTTGCATTTGTTCATAAACCGCTCCATACAAACTAGGGTCTCCAGAATGAAGGCGCACCACAGAAAGACCTTTTCTCACTCGGTCAATCATTAGAGGTAAAATTTCTTCCAAAGTTTTATTAGCCGTTCTGATAACCTCAGCATCAGAACACACATTCCGTAACATTTGCTTAGGTACTAAAGAATCTGCATATAAAATTACATCTGCTCTAGCTAAGATTTTGTCAGCCTTCACCGTCAATAGGTCGGGGTCTCCCGGACCTGCTCCGACAATGTAAACTGCTGGTGTAAGATTTTTAGTATTTTCCATTTTCAATTAATTAAAAAATAGGCAGTGGGAGCATCTTGCTCCCGTACTAGGGGCTTTATATCAATTTTGCTGAAACGGTTGTCGTTGCTACCCAAGAGAAGTAATCCCTAAGACCCTGAGATTGCTTCCTTCCACTCCGTTCCAGTCGCAATGACTTTACTAATAACTAATTATGGTAGTCCTACATAGTAATGGTGAAGATATTTGTAATTTTTCCCCACACTTCCCACACTTCCCACACTTCCCACACTTCCCACACTC
>NZ_LGSU01000392.1 GCF_002260545.1 Hydrocoleum sp. CS-953
CTTACCTTGGTAGGCAAAGCTTGATAATCGTCACTTTTAGATACCTGGTGATAAAGTTCAGTAAAATTTAATTTCTTTTGCTCGGAAAAGAAATATTGACGATAATAATAATTGGCTAAATTAAACAGATTTTTAGACAAAAAAGCCTTGTGGTCAATTTCAGACCAAAAAGGATGATTTTTTGATATGACATGACGTTCAACTAGCTTCATACCTTAATTGTAGCTGATAGGGACTCAATAGATGGACAAGGGAAAAAAACTTACTCATTTTAGTTTTATAGCTATAGTTATGAGTAAGTTTGATGAACTTTAGATAAGTTTTCCCTTTCTGTATTTACCCCCAAAAATACTAGCCAAGATTGCTCAAAGTGTGGGGAAACAGTTCCCAAAGAATTAAACATACGAACTCATTCTTGTCCACATTGCGGCATAGTAATAGACCGCGACTTAAATGCGGCGATAAATATAAAAAATAGGGCGACAGGGCATTTCGTCCTTAAAGCTCGTGGAGCCCGATGCAATGGCAGGGCAGCGAAACGAGAAGCCTACACTAAGCTGGCGCTATAGTGTGGGAGTATGTCAGATGTAGCATCTTATTGTGATTCAAGGGAAATCTTTAATGCAAATTACCAATACGATTCATTTCCGAAACCTAAAAGGAGATATTTTTGGTGGCTTGACTGCTGCAGTGGTGGCCTTACCAATGGCACTCGCTTTCGGCATTGCTTCTGGAGCTGGTGCTGCTGCAGGGTTATGGGGAGCAATCTTAGTCGGATTTTTTGCCGCTTTATTTGGTGGTACTCCTAGTCTGATTTCTGAACCCACCGGACCTATGACTGTCATTGTCACTGCTGTGATTGCCGAATTAATGGCCGCCAATCCTGAAAGTGGTCTGGCAATGGCCTTTACTGTAGTAATGATGGCGGGTATCTTTCAAATCCTATTTGGAGTCCTGCGATTGGGGAAGTATATTACAATGCTTCCTTACAACGTCATTTCGGGTTTTATGACAGGAATTGGCGTGATTCTGATTTTTTTGCAAATTGCTCCGTTTATCGGTCAAGAAACTCCCTCTGGTGGAGTAATTGGCGTGATTAAGGCTTTCCCTAATTTGATTGCCAATATTAATCAATGGGAAACGTTGTTAGGGTTAATTACTCTAGGAATTTTGTTCTTTTGTCCTGCTAAACTTAAAAAGTTAGTTCCTCCCCAACTGGTAGCTTTGGTAATTGGTACAGCGATTTCTTTTATTTTCTTTGGAAACATTGAAATTCGGACGATCGCTACAATTGGAGAAATTACCCCCGGTTTGCCACAACTGCAAATGCCTACATTTACCGCTGAAAATTTACGGTTAATGTTTGTGAATGCCATGGTTTTGGGTATGGTGGGTTCTATTGATTGCCTATTAACTTGTTTGGTTTCAGATAGTTTGACGAGAACTGAACATAAATCGAATAAGGAATTAATCAGTCAAGGGGTGGCGAATTTAATTACAGGTTTATGCGGTGGAATTGCTGGATCTGGAGCCACAACGGCAACTGTAGTTAGTATCCAAGCCGGGGGACGTACCGCTTTATCTGGGATTAGTCGTGCTTTAGCTCTATTGATTGTTGTGTTATGGGCGGCACCTTTAACTTCCGGAATTCCTCTAGCTGTATTAGCAGGAATTGTCTTAAAGGTGGGAATTGATATTATTGATTGGGGTTTCCTCAAACGGGTTCACAAAATTTCTTGGAAGGCTGCCGGAATTGTTTATAGTGTGGTACTACTCACGGTATTTGTGGATTTAATGGTGGCAGTTGCGGTGGGAGTTTTTATCGCGAATATTTTAACCATTGAACGTCTCGAAGAAATGCAATCTAATTCTGTCAAAGCTATTACTGATGCAGACGATAAAATCGTAATGACTGACGAAGAAAAGGAAATTTTGGAATTGGCAAATGGCCGAGTTTTGCTGTTTCATTTGAGCGGGCCAATGATTTTTGGAGTAGCCAAAGCGATTTCCAGAGAACATGGTGCCATTAGTAATTATGATGTATTGATTGTCGATTTGAGTGAAGTTCCAATTCTGGGGGTAACTTCTTCTTTGGCGATTGAAAATGCCATTCAAGAGGCGATTGATGCTGGACGAAATATAATTATGGTTGGAGCAACTGGAAAGGTAAAACGTAGGTTAGAAAATCTGGGAATTGCTGGCTTAATTCCAGAGAATTACTGGATGGGCGATCGCCTGACTGCACTTAAAGAAGGTTTACAAATAGTCAAGCAAAAAGAAAGCTCTGGCTATGAAGATATCCCAAAATCTGCTTTTCCCAGTTCTTGACATACTCCCGCTTGAGTTGCCTAAATTTGTTACTAATCTAAAATCTGTAAGCAGTAGGAGACTTAGAACGGAGTTTCCAGAACAAATCAACAAAGCTTATTTCAAAGCTGTTTTTTGGAGTGAATCATACTTTATTGCTAGCTGTGGTGGTGTAAGTGTTTCAGTGCTAAAAAAATACATAGACAATCAGGACGAACCTCGTAGATAACGCCCGGCTTTCCCATGGGACGCTCCCCTGCCGGAGAGGACGGGACTTCCCGCCTGGGAAGTTAAATTGGGGCTTACTGATTAAATATCAAAGCATTTACAGATAAAGGTTTTAGCTTTTTAGAACTGGAAAAATTACCTAGTTTTCAACTCTTTATGCTAAAAAAGGAGCGCATTTTGGGCGCATAGTTGAGCATAAAAATTACTCCCCTACTCCCCTACTCATTAAAAAAGACTTTTTCAGCAAACCCTAATTGTAGCTAATAGGGACTCAATGGATAGAAAACTGAACAAACTTACTCATTCTAGTTTTATAGCTATAGTTATGAGTAAGTTTTCGCTTTCTGTGTTTACCGAATTATTAGTTATTAATAATTAATAATTAAATAATTCTGGTTTAAAGCCTCCCCTTGGATAGGGAAAAAAAGTGCTAGGATATTT
>NZ_LGSU01000393.1 GCF_002260545.1 Hydrocoleum sp. CS-953
CTGACGGAATGCTCCGCAAACATGTCGCGCAGCGAAACGGCCGTTAGCTTCGCATAACTATCGTTAACGCCCGTACAGGAGTCAGGAGAAATATTGGATTTGAAATATTAAATTATATAATTCCTATTCAATAGAAAACTTGTCTTAATGAAGAAGTAGTTTTGCAATTACTGTATAACCGGATTTTATATTAGGCAACAAGATTAAATCTGCTTATCAATTCAATCAAGAGGTACTTTTTCGCACCTCTTTTCCCAATTTCATTAACTAGATTATTAACAGTAGTACAAAGCTGGAACTTATCCTAAAAATATTTCAAATATTGCAATACGCAAATAGGCTAGTGGTACTTAGACATTTTTTTGCACAAAAACTGCTTGTTTGCGGAGCATTCCGGAGGAAAAAACAGTCTAGACAAGGGAATTACGTCAATGCCTTAAAAATCCCTAAAACCCTTGGTAATAAAGGATTTAGACTTTTTCGGCGTAAAAACCTCTCCCTGTATATATTTGAGCTGATTTTTTGCTGCTATTTTGTGTAAGTCCCGCTAGAAGATTTATAAATGCTCAACCTCATTCAGGGATTACTTCTGATACGAAATCAGGTTATTAAAAGTACCTTTTTCAAAATTCTCTCTAACCATCTCCCTATCTCCCCACCTCCCCAAAAGGGTACTCTATAAACCGGAGCAAGTATTACTTCATTAAAAAACCCATTCATAAACGTAGTTAGGAATGGGGTTAATCCACATATTCCCAATAAATGGTATAACGCTAATTAATTACTGAGGTAGAATTACTGTATCAATTACATGAATTACACCATTACTTGCAGGTACGTCTGCTTTAACTACTTTAGCTTTTCCAACTTTAACGCCTGCATCAGAAACTTTAACGTTAACTTTGCTACCTTCAACAGTTTTTACCATTCCAGATTCTAAGTCTCCAGACATTACCTTACCAGGAACTACATGATAAGTCAGAATTTGTACCAGTTTATCCTTGTTTTCTGGCATTAATAACTTGTCTAATGTTCCTTCTGGTAAAGCTGCAAATGCTTCATCAGTAGGTGCGAATACTGTAAATGGACCATCTCCTTGAAGCACTTCTACTAAACCAGCAGCTTTTAATGCAGCAGCTAAAGTATTGAATTGACCAGCAGCAGCAGCAGTTGCCACAATATCCTTGGAGTGAGAGTCAGCAATTTGTAGAGGTTGGTTAACTACTCCTTGAGTAGAAGATTTCTGAGAGAAGTTTGCTACTGCGGGTAGACCGAAACTAGCACTAACACCTACTAATCCTAAGATAGCGATCGCTTTTTGTACCACAGTTAAGCTATTTTTGCTCTTCATATTTAATTTCTCTGTACTTTTACTAAAAAATGTAAACCTAATTTACATATCTTAGCAAACTTTTCAGAAATGGCAAGATCGTCTAGACATAAATACCTAAAATTTAAGTTTCTATTTTAATTACTTCCCAGAGAATTCGGAGATAACTGATCGAATCTATAACTTAAAACCTCTATTAATAAGCCTTCTTGAGGTAAATCAGATTTAGCAATGGAAATACTGTCCTGATTTACAACTCTGACTGGACTTCCTTCCATCACACTGAGAAAATCTTCCAAAGGAGCAATCTCACAGCTAGTTTCATCAGCAGCTTCAGTTTTGTAGTGAGTAGGGATCACAATTCTAGGTTTTAGCACTTCCAAAACCTGTTTTGCTTCCAAGGGGGTGTAAGCTTTTGGGCCACCACCTACAGGAATTAGTAGCAAATCTGGACGACCAATCAAAATCCGCTCTTCTATACCAATGGGACTAGCCAATCCCCCTAAATGCAAAATTTTAATTCCTGCCTGTTGCCATAACCAAGCGACATTAGTGCCGAATCTTCGTCCACCTTCTCTATCTTTTGCAGTGCGAATTCCTTGAATTTGTCTACCATTAACTTGATAAACTCCAGATTCAGATAACAACAGTGGTGGGGGATTACTTGTAAAACCTTCTACTACTCCTTCATCTAATAATCTACTGCTAATCAAAATTAAATCTGTATCTACTTTGGGGTCTCGATATCCGGCAGTGCAACCTATTTGGCGAAAAGGATTTACTAATACTTTAGTATCTCCACCTTCAAATAAAAAGCAAGTATGTCCTAACCATGTAATAGTTAAAGATTCTCCTGTCTGTGCCTGGGAATGGTTAAGTTTAGATGTTAAACCAATTCCCATTACAGCTAATAAACTTGTCTGTGCATAACGTATAAATTTTCGCCGTTTCATCTTAATTTGTTTGAATCTAGATTTGCGCTATTTTCTCTTTTAAATACTATACATCTCTTTCTTGAGTAGGGGATTCAATAATTGATAATGGATAATTGATAATTACCTCTTCCTAAAAGGAAGAGGATTGAATAAAAGAAAAATTTTTTCTTGTTTCTCCACGGCAAGTGAGAGGCTTTAAACCTTAATTATTCGGTAAGGGAGTAAGGAGTGGGGGAGAGGTAAACATACAGTGTATTTCAGGTTGATAAGGTACATAAAAAATAGTTTGTATACCAGTTTTAAAAATAGTGGGGATCGATCGAATTAAGGACTGTACCTCATTTACTTGCAATCTGCTGTCAGAATAATTAACACACTTGTCGTGTGCTAATTAAAAAGTTTAAATAATAAATGTTAATGACTCAATAATTGAAGTGTTACCTTAAGTATAGTATTACTTTTAGTAATTTGTCTCAGCCTTAAAGGCGAGGTTTAAAAAGGGTTTGCTGAAAAAGTCTTTTTTAAGGATCAGGGGAGTAATTTTTTTGCTCAACTCTTGTCTTTCCCAAAAGACTAACTTTTTGAGCATAAATATCTGAAAACTAGGTACTTTTTCCCGACCTAAAATGCACCTTATTTCTTGTCAATGCTTTAAGATTTAATCACCAAGCCCTAATTATTGCAACCAGAAAAAGGAAGGAAAATTACCAA
>NZ_LGSU01000394.1 GCF_002260545.1 Hydrocoleum sp. CS-953
AAGGAAGAAGGAAGAAGGAAGAAGAAAGAAGAAAAGGAAAAACCTAATATGGCGGTAGATATTTCCTCAACTTTTACACGCTCCGATACCAACGGACATAATATTAATTGAGACATAGGTAATTAAGACCGCCCTCAAAAAACGCTGTTTCTTCAAAATCGCTCAAAGTTTTGATAGCAAACTGTTTTACCTGCTCATCTAAATCATTTTCAGCTCGATCGCGCAATATCTGGAGAATCAAATTATTTTCTCGATATTGTTCGATAATTGCCTCTAAGGCAGTTTGGCGCGGGTTATCTTCCCAGTATTCCTGACGGATAAAAGGGTCATAGCAGGCGCGATCGCAGAAAAAATCCAATATTCCTGGTTGATCATACCAACCCAAAGCTAGCTGCTGTATTGCTGAACGTCGCACATAAGCATTCCGATCAAACTCAGCTAATTTTTTCAGAATAACTACCGTCTCAGGATCATTTTTTCCTACCAGAGCTAATAATTCTAGAGCAGTTTGTCGCACATAAAAACTATCATCATTGATAGCGAGTTGTTTGAGAATTTCTATTGTCTGAGGGTCATTTTGCCAACAAATACCCAACTCTACGACTGCTGTTTGGCGCACGCACACATCTTCATCAGAAATAGCTAACTGTTTAAACAATGCCAATGTATTAGGATCATCTTTCCATCCGATAGCTAACTGCTGCATTGCTGCTTGTCTTACTTCTAGTTCATCTGCAGACTCAATCCTTTGTTTGATAATCGTAAAAGTATCAGGGTCATCTTTCCACCCCAAAGCTAATTGTTGCATTGCCAATTGTTGTAAATCTGGACACTGAGCAGTTCCAGCTAGCTTTT
Organism: Hydrocoleum sp. CS-953; assembly: GCF_002260545.1. Classification (GTDB taxonomy): domain Bacteria; phylum Cyanobacteriota; class Cyanobacteriia; order Cyanobacteriales; family Microcoleaceae; genus Trichodesmium. The sequence continues at coordinate 856 of NZ_LGSU01000394.1, forward strand.
TAAGTACAGATACAGTGTCAGGGTCATCTTTCCAGTCTGTAGCCAACTGTACCACTGCTGATTGTTGTAGCTCAGAACAATTGCCAGACATCACAAGTTCTTTAATAATATCTAAAGTATCAGGGTCATCTTTCCAATCTGTAGCTAACTGTTCCATTGTAGCTCGTTGTACATAGGAGCATGGATCGTCAACAGCTTGTTGTTTCAGCAAAGCTAGAATATTAGGGTTATCTTTACCATCATTAGCTAACTTGCTAATTGCTGCTACTCGTACATCTGAACATTGGTCTACAGCAGCCATTTGCTGGAGAAGAGCTAGAATATCAGGGTCATTTTTGTAAGTGTTGGCCAACAGTTCCATTGCTGCCATACGTACCTCTGAGAAACTATCAGACACAGCAACTTGTTTAATAGTAGCGATCGCCTCCGGTTCATTTTTCCAGCCAGTGACTAACATCTCCATTGCTGCAATTTTTACATCATGCTGTTCGTCAGATAAAGCAGCTTTTTTGAGGATGGCAAACGTATCAGGATCGTCATGCCAACCAGTTGCTAGTTGTTCAACTGCTATTTTCCTGGCGTGCCAAGATTCCTCTGAGACAACTACTTTTTTGAGGATAGCGATAGTATCGGGGTCATCTTTCCAAGCTATAGATAATTCCCGTATTGCTGCCACTCGCACATCGGAGTTAGACATAGCCAATTTTTTGAGCAGAGGTAAAACAGTAGGCTCATCTTTCCAGGCAACAGTTAATTGTGCTACTGCTATCTCTCCCACTACCCAACATTCAGGAGATTCAGCCTGTTGTTTGAGAAAAGTTAACACATCGGGGTCATGTTGCCAAAATGCTCCCAATTGTACCACAGCCAACTCTCGCATCTGCCAAGATTCGTCATATTGAACTACTTGTTTGAGAATAGCTACAGTATCTGAGTCATGTTGGCAGTTTTCTATCAAATAACCCAGTGCTCCTTTTCGCACTTCCAAAACTGCATCTGATACAGCCAACCGCTTCATAATAGCCACTGTATCAGAATCTTCTCTCCAATCTTGTGCTAAGTGTTCCACTGCTGCCAGTCGGACTTGAGAAGATCGATCAAACACTGCCAGTTGTTTGATAGTTGATAAGGTTTCCGAGTCATATTGCCAATTTTCAGCTAGCTGACTCATAGCTGCTCGTCTTACTTCTTCTGAAACTTGAGGAGAAACAGCCAACTGTTTAATAGTAGTTACAGTATCGGGATCGTCTTTGGCTAGTCTGGCTAACTTGGATACTGCCTCTGAAGCCACATGGAAACTTGGATCGGACATTGCCATTTGTTTCAGCCAAGCGATATTATCAGTATCATATCTTGCATCTTGGTTCAATTTTTCTACTATTGCGAGGCGCACTCCCCAATGTCGATCTGATTCCGCTCGTTGTTTGAGCCAGACAAGAGTAAAGGGGTCTTGTTGCCAACCCTCAGCTAATAGTTCCACTGCTGTCTCTCGCAAAGTTTCATCAATATCAGATATGGCTCGTTGCTTGAGAAAAGGTAATGTGTCTAGTTCATTTTGCCAGTTTCGCGCTAATTGCTTGAGGGCTACATAGCGCACATTTGAAGACCGATATCGATCTGCTAAAATTAGTTGTTTGAGGAAAGCGATCGTATCTGGGTCGTTATGCCAACCTGTGATTAATTGTCTGAGTATGGCTTCTTGCAACCACCAATAGTCATTGTTGGATACTACTAATTGTTTGAGGAAAGGTAGGAGCTTGGGGTCATTTGGCCAACCTTGGACAAGATGTTCTGTTGCTACTCTCCGTACATCTGGACATTGACCAGATATAGCTAGTTGTTTGAGAATAGGTATAGTATCCGGGTGATTTTTCCATTGGATGGCTAACTTTTCCACTGCTGCTCGTTGCAAGTCTGGGTCCTCATCAAACACTGCTTGGTGTTTGAGGGATAATAAAGCATTTGGATCGTTTGTGAGCATTATCATAGTAGGCTTTAGGAGATAATAATTTTTCTACTTTTTAAACGTAAATGGTATAAGCTAATACTACAGTTGTACAGATTAATTTATTATAGATTAAATTACCTATAGATTGAGTAGTTATACTGATGAATTTAATAA
>NZ_LGSU01000395.1 GCF_002260545.1 Hydrocoleum sp. CS-953
TCTGTCTCAATATCTTGAGTTATCTCCTGTCGGTTAAATTTACTTTCATCAAAACTTTCTCCTGACTCTGTAGGTAAACTTTCCGAATTTTCCTCTATTTCCTGTTGTCTATTGCCAATTAAATTTTCTCCCTCAATATTTTGATTAATTTCCTGTCGGTTAAATTGACTTTCATCAAAATTTCCTCCTGACTGTGTAGGTAAACTTGCCAAATTTTCATCTATTTCCTGTTGTCTATTGCCAGTTAAATTTTCTGTCTCAATATTTTGAGTTATCTCCTGTCGGTTAAATTGACTCTCCTGAAAATTTTCTCCTGACTGTGTAGGTAAACTTTCCGAATTTTCCTCTATTTCCTGTTGCCTATTCCCAGTTAAATTTTCTCTATCAAAATCTTGATAAATCTCCTGTAGGTTAAATTGAATCTGCTGAAAATTTTCTCCTTCCGGTGTAGAAAAACTTTCTGAATTTTCCTCTATTTCTTGTTGTCTATTACCAATTAAATTTTCTCCCTCAATATTTTGAGTTATCTCCAGTCGGTTAAATTGAATCTGCTGAAAATTTTCTCCTTCCGGTGTAGACAAACTTTCTGAATTTTCCTCTATTTCTTGTTGTCTATTACCAATTAAATTTTCTGTCTCAATATTTTGATTTATCTCCTGTCGGCTAAATTTACTCTCCTGAAAATTTTCTCCTGACTGTGTAGGTAAACTTTCCGAATTTTCCTGTATTTCCTGTTGTCTATTCCCAGTTAAATTTTCTCCCTCAATATTTTGAGAAATCTCCACTCGGTTAAATTGAGTCTCCTGAAAATCTGCTCCTTCTGATGTGGGTAAACTTTCTAAATTTTCCTCTATTCCTTCTTCCCTGTTCCCTGTTCCCTGTTCCCTGTTCCCTATGAAACCTATTAAAGGATAATAATTAGGATGATTAAATATCGCCTCCTTATAAAGCTCATAATTACTAAAAGTTCTAAAATCATCAGGATTTAATCCCGTCGCTCCCCAATTTTTCGTTAAAATTCCCGAAATAATATCCAAAGTTTGCTGTAGATAAGTTCTACCATCTGGCAATCTTGCTTCAGTTCCCATCGGACCTGCTTCAGCATTATGAGCAACCGGACCTAGAGAAACAAAACTAATCTTATCTCGACGTTTAGCACAATTCCAATTTGATAGAAACAAAAGCGACCACCTGCCAGGAAACATGATCGGACCTAACTTTTCTACACCATCCTTTTCTCCCACCAGATGATACAAACGTTCGACTTCCATTGCTCCAGTATTGCCACTTATCACCCCTGCCAAAGAAATAACTTCAATCGGCGCACCCGTCGCTTGCTTCAGAAAAGATACTGCCCCCATAGACATTTGACCGCCTCCACTATAACCAATCAAACTGATAGGTTTTTTACTACCCAGGGGATAACCAAAGTGGAGAAGACTATCAAATAAAACTTGTGCTAATCCCTGATTTTGAATCGGACCGTAACGAGGGTCGGCAGCAACAGCAACAGCAGCCACATTTCGCAAGTTGATAATACCCGCAATAGGATTATCAGGATTTCTCTGAGCGAGAGAATCAAGAATATTCCATAAAAATGCTAAAGGTCGGTCTGCTGTTAAAGGTGTGTTTGTGGCAGAGTAAGGCATAATACCCTTAATAATTGCTACATCTGAGGGAGTCGCATCAGCTAAACTATCCAAAAAATTTTCCACAATGGGTAGATATTGGTAAGTACCTTGATTAATCCCATCCAAATACAAAACATAAACAGAAGCATCTTGGCGATCGGGTACTTCTGCAACTAAACTACCTGAATATCTGAGAGTTGGTTCTTCATACCATCCCGCCCACCAAGTTAAAGATTCTAAGGGAGTGAAAATTATCGAACAAAAAAGAGCAATTAAGCCAATAATTATTAAGTTAATGGTAAGTTGAACTGTTTTGTCAAAAGTTGTGAACCAAATAGAGAAAAAATTTCCAGATCCAGTTGATAAGAGGATGACAATGGAAAAAGCAATAAATCCAATAACTATATATTTGATAATAGGTTTAATTTTCTGCTTTTGTGGTTCATTAGTTTGTTGGGGTAACAAGTCAGTAGTAATCTGGAAAGAACTAGATTGGTTTCCTGCCATGACAATTTTTTCTAGTTGTTGCCTATCTGTTACTACCTCAGTTCCAGCAGCAAAATTTAATAACCATTGCCCAAAAGCAGTAATCGGACGACCAATAGTGCGCTGAGATACTTGATGTACTATCCATCCCAAGATATTACAAGCAAATGCTCCCCAAATAGTTAGTTGTGGAACTTCTTGTATAGCTGTGATTTCTGCTAGTAGAGTCCATAGGGTGAGTAAAACGCTGATGGGAATGCCAAAATAAGGTAATCCAATCAGAAAACCTAACATTTGAGGAGCATAACTCAATCCTAAGCTACGGGTGACTGTTATTAGTTCTAGGTTTGTATTGAAAAAGAGTTGTCCGGTTAACCAAAGACTGATTGCCCAAAACCCAAAACTAAAGACAAATATAATAGCGGAAATTCCTAAACTAAGGAAAAAACGTAATTTTTTAACTTTATTAATGAACAGTACAACAGATTGTCCGATTGCTTGTGCCAAACCAGCAATTAAGACTATAGTTAATGCTACCTGAATTCCTTGAGGTAGATTATTAATTTGGTTATAAACTTCTGGATTAAGAGTTAACGCACCTGATATGAGATGCCAAAATTGGTCAAAAGCTGATGTTGTCATAATCTATCCCTAATTTTTTTCCGGCAACTAATCATCAAAAAATGATATTATACCAAATTCATACATAGATAGTTACATTCATTAATTGATAATTGATAATGGATAATTGATAATTACCTAGCCGTTAAAACAAATGCGGGAATTGAAGATAAGGAAATTCAAGAGCACTTGCACTTTTTTTCCCCTATCCAAGGGGAGGCTTTAAACCAGAATTATTT
>NZ_LGSU01000396.1 GCF_002260545.1 Hydrocoleum sp. CS-953
GTAGGGGAGTAGGGGAGAAATTAAAATATATCCTCTCGATCGCCAAATATTTTATTTATACCTAATCATCCGGACATGATATTACGCAAATACCATGTATATAGCGTTCAAAACTATAACGTTATAGTTTTTTGACTCTATATATAGTACCTCTGCTTCAGCAATTAACAATGAACAATTAATAATTAATAATTAGGGCTTGCTGAAAAAGTCTTATGGGTAAGGGTAGGAGTCAGGAGACAGGAGACAGGAGACAGGAGACAGGAGAAATGGGGAATTTAGAGGAGACAGGAGCAAGAATTATCCCTTAATTTTTATGCCTCGCATCAAGCAAAAATCCTCACTTTATGCAGCTCTTTAGAATGAAAACCTTGTACTTTTTCCAGACCTAAAAAGGCACCTTATTTCCTGTCAATGCTTTTAGATTTAATCAGCAAACCCTAATTACACCTTCTAAAATAATTAACAATTAACAATTAATAATTATTACGGTGCTTAGGAGCAATATATCAAGTATAGCAATTCCCAAGAAGCGTGAGGTACAAAATTCGTTTGTTTTAGGGAACAGGGAACAGGGAACAGGGAACAGAGAACAGGTATGGAGGGAATAGGTATGGAGGGAATAGGGAATAGAAAAGAAATTAAAGAGCTTGTGTACCTCATAAGCTTGAGAAACGCTATATTTATCTAGCCAGACCCTCTGAAATTATTAATTAGAGACTGTTTGTCAAATAAGTATTAAGAAAAAAGTTTCACAACTCAATCAACTAGCTTGAATAAGGGAAGAGATTGAAATAACTCTACAGAGAGAGGAGGTATGACTATTCATACTTAATCAGTTAGTTGTGAAGTTCCTGATAACAAATAATTGTTTTTTTTGCCTCCATACCTCCATACCTCCATACCTCCATACCTCCATACCTCCATACCTCCATACCTCCATACCTCCATACCTATCTTCTTTTTTCATATTTCCTGATACATTCAACCTCTTATTAACTATTAATTATTAATTATTCTGTAAGTCCTGATGATATAACATCAAATCCAGTCGTATTTGGTATAAAAAAAAGGGGAAATGAAGCAAGAGAAACTGCTATGGCTATAGCTATTACTATTTTGGTATAAAAAAAAGGGGAAATGAAGCAAGAGAAACTGCTATGGCTATAGCTATTACTATATTTTGGCAATTGATAATATTTCTGGTTTTAAAGCCTCTGGACTAATACCTGCCCTATGAGCAACCAAAACCCCCAACGCTTCTAAATATGAATTTACCTCCAACGTCTTGATACCTAACTTTTCAGGTGATACCTCCATCTGGGTTTTATTTTCTCTCACCGCAATAATTTGTGCTTTAGTTTGACTGAAACTCATCACCCCACTACCTCCAAAAGCTGTGGCAGGTACAACTACCGCATCAACTTGTTCTGCCCAGATACTATTAGGAACTGGCAAACCCTCTTTTAATGTCACTAACTGTGGCGCACGACTCAAACCAACCAAAACACAAGGCAAAAATGTATAACCAATTTCTTCAGCAGCAGACCGAGGTGATAAGTTAGGGTCTAGGGGTAGAGGCAACAAAGCAGGAGCATGGGCGCAGGGAATTTGAAAAGTTTTGACAATTAAATGACTAATAACTGCCTCTGCTCCTGCCAGGGGGTCAACTCCTTGACCATGACGATATTCTTGTAATGCTGTACTACCTTCATCATCGGGAAATCTGGCAACAACAGCGATCGCCTCTGCCTTTGCTTTGTGGATTAGGGTATGTGCTGCTCGTAGCAAGCTATCAGGATTAGCTATTGTGCCCCAAGATGCGCCAGACTCAGACTGTCGTAGTTCTACTCCTAATGGGGAGTCAGTCACAATGTAATCTGTCAAATTTAGACCTAAAGTTGCTCTCGTAGCATCGGCAGCTTGTAAATGGCGCAGTTGTAATTCTGGCTCAATGGCCTGGTCAAGGATTAAACCTACTCGGTTTTGATGTACTGGTTGTAATCCGTACCATCCTTGAGCAAATTTGTCAAGGGCATACCCTTCTACATATAGAGCATTAGGTAATGGCCAATAGAGTTGTGCCCCATTTAGAACATTAGGGTGAGTTATCAGAGTATCGCAGGTTTGAGCGATCGCCCGTGCTACTGGCAAAGCATCACCAGCATAACCGCCAATAGATGCACCGATACCAGTGGGAATAATTAAGACTACTGTATAAGGTTTCATTTCAGTTAGCCTCCTGTTGGAGGAGCTACGTTAACAGTTAGGCTCCTATCGGAGGAACTGGGTTAACAGTTATCAGTACCGACCCCTGAAGCATAAGGCTTGAAATACTGAATTTTATTTTTTCCATCATAAGAATGGGAGGTTATTGACATTTACTCCTCACTATTCCCTATTCCCTATTCCCTATTCCCTCTTTTTAGGAATTAGTTGTTAATTTTTTTTCCTCAATTACTACAGCTTCTACATGAGCTTTTTGTTTTTCTGTATCTACTTTTGTCACTGCCCAACGTAGAGGAGTTCCGCGTTTTTCCAACTCTTTTTCAATTTCTTGATTGAGTTTTGCTGGTGATTCTTGCAGGTCAATTTCAGCGTCAATAAAATGAGTAGTCATTTCAGTTATTAGTTATTATTGATCAGTTATTAGTTATCAGTACCGACCCCTGAAGTCAGAGGCTTAAAATACTGAAGTTTATTTTTTTATCCCCTTAAAAGGAGAAGCTTGAGACCTTATTTTTTGCTCATAGCAATTATATAATTAATTAGTTCATACTTGCTTATCTTTAGCTAACAGCCATAAAATACATATAGCAATCCTAAATAGGTTGTGATAAGTTTTATAATAGCTAATTTAAACTGAACGCTTTGAAAATTCTGACTCCTGACTCGTGACTCCTGTACGGGCGTTAACGATAGTTATGCGAAGCTAACGGCCGTTTCGCTGCGCGACATGTTTGCGGAGCATTCCGTCAG
>NZ_LGSU01000397.1 GCF_002260545.1 Hydrocoleum sp. CS-953
CGTAACCAATTTAGGATTGCTATAATTATCTTAAATTAAGCTTACCGAATAATTAATTATTAATAGTTAATAATTAGGAGTTGATAGTCAATTAATTATTTATTCAACAATTTACACCTTGAATCCTCCTATTGTAATTATAGTGCTACGCATTAAGGTTAGGACATTTCTAAATCCTAAAACCCTTTATTAGTCTACTATTCCCTCCATACCTATTCCCTATTCCCGCTTCGCGTAGCGCTATAATAATTTACACGCCATAAAGAACCATGAGATAGTCTGTTATAAATTATGAATGTTCTACTCTAGATAATTATTAATTGTTAATTGTTAATTATTTAGAATGGGTAATTATTAATTGTATTGGCTGTCGCCGAAATGAACATTGTTAATTGCTGACTCCTCGGCATCAGACTTATTCTATTATTTTCATTTTTGAAATTATCCATTTTTTACGAGTTTTACCACAGGGTTCACTACTTTGACAATCGTTAATATTAGCTTTCTCATAAGTTAATTGAACTTTTTTATTTAAGTAATAATCCTGATCTGCACAAATTTCAAAGCTAGCTCTGGCATAATGTTCTTTACCATTTTCATCTATTAAAGTTGCATAACACATTAGGTCTCCAGTCACTAACTCTTGTACGATTCCCACTTTCAAAGAAGTGTCTTGAGCAATTGCACTTATTGAAACGATAGACAGAGAAATTCCAGCTAAGGAAACAACAGTCGTAATTTTTTTTAGCATAGAATTTGAGGAATTTAATTAATGGATAATTGATAATGGATAATTGATAATTACCTCTGCTTAAAACCGTAAGGGAATTGAATATTAAGTTTTCTTTTGGTCGATTGAATATGGCGAGGTTTCCCGAAGAGTGCAGAGCCGCTCCGCTAAGGCGATCCTATCCTAGGTCATGCTCCGCATTCATGTCGGCGACAGCCCCGCTTTTTTCCCTTAAAATGGGAGGCTAATAAAGCTGAATTATTTAATTAATAATTCTTGGGTAAATCTTACTAATAATAGCACAAAAAAATTAGCGACCGCCTATCAAAAAAAATGATAAAAATAAAATTATTTGACAGATAAAATAATCAAGTTAATCTCTGGTAAACTAAAAAAATAAACTATATCCATAGGGATTATTTTCAAATGACAGAAGCATTAAATGTACTGGGGGAAAAACTAGAAATTTGTTGCACTTCTCCCATGACTGGATTTTATCGAGATGGATATTGTCAAACTGGAGCATCTGATTTTGGTTCCCATGTTGTTTGTGCAGAACTAACAGCAGATTTTTTAGAATTTACTAAACGTCGTGGTAATGATTTGAGTACACCTAGACTAGAATATTCATTTCCTGGTTTAAAACCTGGCGATCGCTGGTGTTTATGTGCATCTCGTTGGAAAGAAGCGCTTGACTCTGGAGTTGCGCCACCAGTTGTTTTGTCAGCAACTCATCAAAAAGCATTGGAGGTTGTACCTCTAGAGGTTTTGCAGGAACATTCACTTTTGAATAATTAATTGTTAATTGTTAATTGTTAATTATTACCTCTTCTTTATCAGAAGAGGATTTTCTAAAAGGAATTTTTTGATTTTTTATCCATTAATGGAGAGGCTCTATACCTGAATTTTTTGGTAATCAATTAAATGTGATTAATATCATCTAAAATTATTAATTATCTTGCTTATTATACGGGGTATACGCTATTAGTAAAAGACTGATTTTGGCTCGTAGTTGCCCTTCAGCGCTAGACATATATTTGGCGCTAAAGCGCAACTACAAACAAAGACTTTTTTATAACTAGGGCTTGCTGATTAAATCTCAAAGTATTTACAGATAAAGGTATGAGCTTTTTTAGGTTGCTAAAAAGTACGCCTGTTTCAGCTCTTAATGCACGGTTCCCGAAAAATCAAAAAGGAAGGTATTTTCAGCAAGAGTTGGGAAAAAAATTACTGCCGTACGGACGTTTTGCTGCGCAACATGTTTGCGGAGAATTCCGGAACGGAAAACGCATTTTTGCCTGTGCAACGTCCCTACTACTCCCCTACTCTTCTACTCGTTAAAAAATACTTTTTCAGCAAACCCTAACTAATTGTTGGAAGATACTTTTCTATTTCCTAGGAAATATACTCAAGACTAAGAACATTCCATAGAACGTACCTAAAATATTTTATCTAATCAGTTGAATATCCTTTTATTCACTAACTTTTTGAGCTTCTTGGTTAAGAGAATTATCACCAAATAGCTGAGGGATAATTAAACCTGAATTAGCTTTATATTCTGCAAATTCTGGGTAACGAGATAGAGATTTATCTTTTTTCAACATATTAGGAATAAATACTCCGGCAAAAAATACTCCTAGAATTAAATAAGGTAGCCAATGTTGGGCTAACATTGCAAAGGAAAGATAGATAAATACTTCTCCTAAATAGTTAGTATTTCGGCAGCGAGCAAAGAATCCTTCTGTGATTAATCCTGGTTGATATTTGAGGGTATAATATTTTTGAGCATCGCTAGTGTAGTGGAAGAAAACGCCAAAAATATTCAGAGAAATTGCAGCAGCTAGTAACGGTATTGGAGGTTCAGTTCCACTGCTAATTAAAATGTAGGGAGCTACCCAATATAAAGATAATAAGGCAAAAGTAACAATGCCTAACCAGATAGGAATTTCTTGTTCCCATTGTTTGTCTGGATAGATACGGTCTTTTAGTAACCATAAAATTCCATAGGTGCCATGTAGAGCGAGATAAACCCAAGGACCCAAAGTAAAGTTTTGGTAGGCTACCATTAGTGCCAATACAAATATAAATGTCGTGGCTTTGTGGAAATTAATTGGATGTTTTGCTTTCATAATGAGTGATATTTGTACTCTCAAAAAAACTTTAGTTATATTATAAAGGTGAGCATAAATAAAATCAACAAGTAGCACAAGTTTGTCGGACTGCATCACTAATTTTTCAAGATTTTCAGGTC
>NZ_LGSU01000398.1 GCF_002260545.1 Hydrocoleum sp. CS-953
TCTTGGGGTTATGCTAAAAAGGTGAAAGCTAATCATAATATATTCCTAGGATTAAGGCAAATTATCTGGAATATTTTTTAAATATGTATCTCTTGATACTAAAATACTAGGAACTTCCTTAATATGTTTGCTTTGTATGAGTCAAATTCAGATTCATTTACAGTGCCTAATTTAGAGGTTAAAAGTCAAATTCTATCTTTAGAATCAACTATACAGGAATTACCACTGCAAGACTTTCTGATTGAATCTAGCTACTTTGGTAAAGATGTTGCACCTGTGTTTGAGGCGAATCCCTTACTATCAGGTGTAATTTTGCTCGATCAGCAAGGTAAGTTTGTCGGTATGATTTCCCGACGATTATTTTTTGAAAGAATGGGAAGTCGTTATGGTATGGAGATGTTTTATAAGCGACCTATAGAAGCTTTGTATCGCTTCTCTCAAATAGATATTTCTATTCTTCCTGGTAATACATTGATAGTAGAGGCGGCGCAAAAATCTTTACACAGACGGCCTGAATTACTTTACGATCCAATTGTTGTAGAAGTAGAAACTAATGTTTATAAACTTTTAGATGTACATCAATTATTAGTAGCTCAGTCAAAAATTCACGAACTTACAAGTAGTCTACTGCAAAAACAAACTCAGGCAAAAGCTATTCAAACAGAGAAAATGGCTAGTTTGGGCAGAATGGTGGCTGAGGTTGCCCATGAAATTAGAAATCCGGTTAACTGTATTTGGAACAATTTAATATTTCTCTGTTCTTATCTAGAAGAAATTAGTAAACTTTTATCTACTTATGACGAAATATCACAGCCATCCCCAATTATAAGTCAAATTAAGGAACAAATAGAATATGATTCCTTACAAGAAGAATTAGCTGAGACAACTCAAGGTATTAGATTTGGCTCAGAACAATTACTGAAGATTGTAAATAGTCTTCGTAACTTTTCCCACATGGATGAATCTCAAAAGAAACCAGCAGATATCCATGAATGTATAGATAGTAGTTTATTAATTTTAAATAATCGTCTTAAATACGGTATTAAAGTTATTAAAAATTATTGTACTAACTTGCCATTGGTTAGTTGCTATTCTGGTCAACTTAGCCAGGTATTTATGAATCTAATTAGTAATAGCATTGATGCACTAAATGAAAAATCAGCAGAAATAGAGATTTCAAATTTGCAACCTGAAATTAAGATTACTACGGAAATTATAGTAGGTAAAGGGTATGATTGGGTGAGTATTAGGATGGCTGATAATGGTTTTGGTATCCCTTTAGAGATACAAGATAAAATTTTTGAGAACTTTTTTACAACTAAACCTGTGGGTAAAGGAACAGGTATGGGTTTGGCTATTAGTCACCAAATTATTAATGAAAAACATGGTGGAAAACTGAAACTAAATTCTTTACCAGGCAAGGGTACTGAATTTGAAATTATTTTACCAATATTTTAATTAATTGAATATAGGATATTTATTCTAAGCTTAAAACTATAAAAAAATAATCTTAAGTAAAGTATACTACAAATTATAAAATTTTTAGGCTAGTATATAGCAATCCTAAGAAGGTCGCGGGTAATCAAAAAGTAGATAAAAACCTTGAAACTCCAGCCTGTTCCCAGTTAAGTGTTCCCTGTTCCCTAAAAGCGCTAAGGTTTTTATACACANTCCTAAATAGGTCGCGGGTAATCAAAAAGTAGATAAAAACCTTGAAACTCCAGCCTGTTCCCAGTTAAGTGTTCCCTGTTCCCTAAAAGCGCTAAGGTTTTTATACACATAGGACTTACGCAAAGAAACCCGGTTTCTAGGATAAATCGTTGCGCATGAGCAATAGAAGTCTAGGAGAAACCGGGTTTCTGGGTTCTCATGGCTTTAGTCCTGACACAAATCAAATAAGACTGCTATATAATACTAGATACTTTAAACTTAACTTCTTAATCATAATATACTTTATTACTGTGCAAAATCGAAATTTATTAGTTTGTTTATTAATTACCCTAGGTCTGTGGGGTAGTAATATTAAACCTATACTGGGACAGGCATTAGTTCCTCATATATTACAACTAGACTCAGCTCAACTAGAACAGACGGGTTTAAGTTTAGCTGAAGAAGCGTTACAATTAGCAAGATTTCAACAGTTTGAGTTGGCTTTATCTAGAGCCGAACTGGCGACTGAATTAGCCCCAAATAATCAACGAACTTGGGCATTATTAGGCAGTCTTTATATTCAAGCTGAAGAATTAGAAGAAGGTATTGCTGCCTTGCAACAAGCTCAAGAACTAAACCCAAGAAATGCAGAAATTCGATTTGTTCTTGGTAGAGCTTATTTTCAAACATCTGATTATAAAAATGCTATCGAACAATTAAGAAAAGGTTTGAAATTTAAACCTGAGAACCCCGGAGCTTTATTTGATTTGGGTAATGCTTATTACAAACATGGTAAATTTAAAAGAGCGATCGCACAATATGAACAAGCTTATGACCTAGAAGAAAATTTATGGCCTGCAATTAATAACATTGGTTTAGTTCAATATGAGATGGGAAAAGTAGATGATGCGATCGCACAATGGCGTGAAGCTGTCTCTATTGATAGTAAAGCAGCAGAACCACTTCTAGCGCTAGCAGTAGCTCTCTACACTCAAGGTGATAAAGAACAAAGTCTAGCGATGGGAGAAGAAGCGCTACGATTAGATAGCAAATATGCAGACCTTGACTATCTCGAAAAACATCTGTGGGGAAAACGGCTAATTGAAGATGCGAAAAGATTTCTGGCAACTCCCCGTATTCAAGAAACTCTGGCTCAAATAGAAGATTTACCACAGTCTCCCTAGGTTTCTCCTTGATATTAGGTAGTGAGTTAATCTTCTGGCTCAAGTTTTCTGAACTTAAAATCTAGTTCAATAATTGATAATTGATAATGGATAATTGATAATTACCTCTCCCTAAAACGGATTGGATTGAATAAAAGGAAAATAAATTCATTGT
>NZ_LGSU01000399.1 GCF_002260545.1 Hydrocoleum sp. CS-953
TAGCAAATATATTTAATTTCTTAGTTCAAATCTTTCAAACAGAGATATTTCAATTAGGCAACCAATCATTCTCCATCAAAAATATTACTGAAATAATTTTATCAATCATTATAGTAATATTCCTCTCCCGCACAATAAAAAAGTGGATGAGTGAATGGATATTAGTTAATCTAGGAGTAAAAAAAGGTACAAGAGAAGCGATCGCCACTATTATTAATTATATAATTACAATAGTTGGGGTTTTAATAGTTTTGCATAACACAGGCATTGACCTAACCTCAATTACTGTAATTGCTGGTGCTTTAAGTATTGGTATAGGTATCGGACTTAAAAATATTGTTAGTAACTTTATTAGTGGTTTAACAATTCTGATTGCCCAACCAATTAAAGTAGGAGATTTTATTGAAGTTGATGACTTATCAGGAATAGTAGAAAAAATTTTAATCCGGTCAACTTTAATCCGGACTCTTGATGGTATTTTTGTTATTTTTCCCAATAATTGTCTGGTAGAAAAAGATATTATTAATTGGAGTCACAGAGACCCAAAATGTCGTCTACATATTCCTATTGGAGTTGCTTATGGTAGCGATACAACTTTAGTAACAGAAGCACTTTTAGATGCAGCTAGAAAGGAAAAAAAAGTCTTATCAAATCCTTCGCCAAAAGTTTGGTTTAAAGGGTTTGGAGATAGTGCTTTAAATTTTGAACTATTAGTTTGGATTAAATATCCTCCTCTCACAGATCCAATCAAAAGTTCTTTAAATTTTTCAATTCACTCAGAATTACGTTCCCGGAATATTGAAGTTCCTTTTCCCCAAAGAGATTTACATATTCGTAATACTAAATATTCAATTCAAAAGCATCAAAAAGCAGGATTAACTACTGTTCAAAAAAATCAGATAAACCAGTCAATTTCCCTGGTAAAAAATCAACCAAAGACTAAATATAAAAGCTCAGAATCGAATTTACGAGATTTATTACGACAGATTAGTTATTTCAGGAATTGTAATATTATTGAACTACGAGATGTCATTGAAAATGGATATAGAAAAATTATTCCTAGAAGTGAAATAATCTGTAGAGAGGGAGAACCAGGAGACTCATTTTATATAATACTTTCAGGGTCAGTGGAAGTCTTTTCAGAAAAAGCAAATAAATATATTACGACTAGATACCCAGGAGAATTTATTGGAGAAATGTCACCACTTTTAGGGATTACTCGTACAGCTAGTCTTCGTGCTGTAGAAGATACGATATTATTTGTAGTAGACCAAGAAAATCTACAAAATCTTTTGGGAAAACATCAAAGACTAGCAGACAAAATTCCTGAAGAATTATCCCAACGTTTAGAGACCTTAAAAAATTTAGGATTACTCCATGACCAAACAACTTCTCAAAAAACAGCTTTGGTTTGGGTAAGGAACCGAATTTATAATTTATTTGGCATCTAAAAGAAGGAGTCAGGAGATAGAATTCAGGAGTCAGAATATTCTACAAATACCTAGGCAAAATCACCACTTTATTTTTGTCACTATGGAAGTAACTAGGCTTTGCTGAAAAAGTCTTTTTTAAGGAGTAGGGAAGTAGCGGAGGAGTAATTTTTTTTCCAACTATTGCCTTTTATACTAACTTTTTAAGTATTAAGAGCTGAAACAGGCGTACTTTTTACTGACCTAAAAAGGCTAAAACCTTTATCTACACATAGATATTTTAGCCTTTTTTTATTTCTGGGAAAAAAGAGCAATCTGTTCGCTACTAAAAGCTCAAAATACCCAAAATTTATCCTGACTCCTACCCTCAGCAAAAGACTTTTTCAGCAAACTATATTTTTAGTAGAGTTGAGAAGCTGGAGTAACTTTTTCCGTACTATCAAGAAAAAAGATGTGCATTAATCTTTGGTCATTTTCGTAGATATGCCAAGGTGTTCCAGTATGAAGTATTTCTCAATTATTCCAGATACCAAAATCTCCTACTTCCCATTTGAGAGAAAAAATATTTTCTGGTTGAGTACCTGGAGTTAAAAACTTCTCTATTAATTCCTGACTTGGTTCAGCTTCTATTCCTTCAATTTTCCAGCAGAATGTACAGTTAAAAACAAAGCATTCTTGCCTTTTTTGTTTGGATTATTACTGGGTGTATTCTAGCAACTTTAGGGGGATTAAAATTTTTCATAGAAGTTTTAATATCATCTATTGGATGCATACATACCTTGAGGTTCAGGTTGAAAATTCATAGTAGGACAATAGCAAACTTTCATTTGTAGAGCTTTTTTTTGCAGTTATGGTGTTAGAACTTCATAAGCTTTTATGGAACTACAAAAAAGTGTTTCACCTCCTTTTTTCGGTACAACTACTGCATACACAGCACTCACAACAGGTGGGGTATCGGATATACTATTAAAATCAGTATGCCAAATACGAGAATATTTAAAGACCTCACCAGCAGTAAGTGTAAATTCGTGCCCATAGTGAGTAAATGAACCGTATCCATGAAGAGAAAGTAAGGGCGGATAACCAGGTAGTTTTTTATAGAATGGGGCAATATTTCTCCCTTCCTTAACTGCCTGAATATCATGGGGAAACTTAGTAAGAAAATCAATTTCCATCTCTGGAGTTAACTGCTGATTTTTAAACAATAGTAATGAATATTTTTCAAATCCTGCTATTAGGGTTTCCCACTGTTGATATGATAAAGATTTTGATAGGTCAATTCCAACTACTTCTGCTCCGAAAGATAGCTCTTTTCCAAATTGATTGTGTAAAGGCTTAAATGAGGGTAATATTTGATTAGGGTTTTCTAGTTTGATAGACATTTTCTAAGATTTTTGACTAATAACTCGACTACTGATAGATAAACTAAATATTAGGCTTCTTGCAGAAGTCAGGGAATATAGGAGATGAAATTTAAGGAGTTAAAACAGTTCCTAAAACTCCAGAACCTAACAATATATATATTGCCAACCAGAGAGCATTTTTTGATAACTGACTAT
>NZ_LGSU01000004.1 GCF_002260545.1 Hydrocoleum sp. CS-953
TTTTCCTTATTTAAAGGTAATATAGCTGTTTCGCTATGGGACATTAAAAACTTAGTTGCTTCTCAGGAAGCTAGCTAATAGCTAACCGCTGAATGCTACTCATACTTTTAATTCTTGTAAATCTCTCAATTACTTTTTCCTTATTTAAAGGTAATAAAAAAAGGTGATAGCTCTTAAAGAAGTTCCTCAACAGGAGGCTCGCTGAACCCTGAATGCTTACAATATTTATATAATAACCATGAACAACTTTTTATTAACAACAATTATTACTGGTTTGATATATGTCTTACCTATACACCTTCAGCCAGTTTTTGCTAATCGAATTACAGAGGCTAATTATGACAATTTAAAAATTGGTATGACTTATCAGGAAGTCAA
>NZ_LGSU01000040.1 GCF_002260545.1 Hydrocoleum sp. CS-953
GGAAAAACTATCCTAATAATTCCCCCCTTGGAAAGGGGGGTTAGGGGGGATATCTTTTCAGTTATCAGCAATTAATAATGAATAATTACTTCACCAAATATATATCTAGGGCTAAGAGCTTTACTACGAACAAAAACTTTTTCAACTTTCAGGAATAAATAATTATGCTAATTCATTCATCTAAACAACCACGCAGAAATCTTCGAGGTCGTTCATTTAAAAATCAAGATTTAACTGGTAAAGACTTTTCTAATGCAGATATAAGAGGAGCAGATTTTACCGGAGCAAATCTCACGGGTGCTAACTTCAATTATGCTTTAGCAGGATTAACAAAATCTCAGACTAGACTTATTTTTCTTCTGGTAATTATCTTATTTTTAATTGCAGGTGTAGGTGCAGGTGGTGCTACTGTTATTCCCATCAGACTTATCTCTAGCAAAAGAAGTCAAGTAATTCCAATTCAGATTGGTGCAGTTATTTTTCCTCTCCTAGAATTTATCAATATTGGTTTATTAGTAATAATAGTTCGCCAGGGAATTAAAAAAATTTGGTGGCATTTATTTAGCCTAATTATTCTGATGCTAACAATAGCTGTAATATTTGCATCCCTCGGTCTTGATGACGAAAAAATAGTAAATTTTTTTAGTTTTTTTGGAATGACAGATACATCCTCTAACACAGTTATTAAATTGTCAGAGTGGATGACAGATTTTAGATTTGGTGAAATGATTAGAGCCTTCATTAATTTCTTCACTAATAATGACGATTCTGAAAATAAAGCTGTGATTATAATTTTCAGCTTTTTTATCTCTGCAATAGCAATATTAGTGTTAATTTTTACTCTCAGTTTAGGAATAATTTTAGCCGAAATTATCTCTGGTAAACGGCTAGTAAATTCAGCATTAATCTGGGTGAATATTATCACAGCAGTTGGAACAGGAATTGCTGCTAAAAATCAAATAAAAAAATGGGAAATAACTTATGTCGTAATGCTAACCATTCTGGCTATCGCTATTTCTTTAACCCTAATATTAATAACTAAAAATCTGGCAAAAAAGATATTAGAGGAAGACGAAAATAATCTGTTCATTCTAAAATTTGCTGTTGCCATTGGAACCCTAGGAGGCACAAATTTTTGTAATGCAAATTTAACCGATACCGACTTTAGTCATGCCATTCTTAAAAGCACAAATTTCCGATTTGCTAATACCACCCGCACATTCTACCGACAAACCAAATATTTAAAATTTGCCAGAGTCGAAAAAACCATCTTAGAAGATATAAAAGTCAGAGAATTATTAATAACTGGATGGGGAAAAGACCAAGAATTTATAAGTACCAACTTAAGAGGAGCAAACCTCATAAGTGCCGACCTTAGTAACGCCAATTTAAAACTAGCAGACTTAGGCGAAGCTTCCCTACAAGCTGCCAATTTAAACAATGCAAATTTAACCGAAACATTAGCAATAGCTACTAACTTTACCACCGCTCAA
>NZ_LGSU01000400.1 GCF_002260545.1 Hydrocoleum sp. CS-953
CAGTTGGTAGCGATCGCCTGATGATTGAGTTGGGAGAATTAATTCAACTGTTGGACAATAGTTAGGAGACACAGTTGGTAGCGAACCCTACCTTCCGACTTCTGAGATTTTGAGTACGGAAGCAAGATGCTACCACGGCAAAACTTTCCACACTCCCTACTCCCTTACTCTTGGATAATTTTGAGCTAAAAAATTCTCAGCTTCAGAGCGATCGCTCACTTTCCCATCCAAAGTTGCAGCCAAAATATCATCCAACATCAACTTAAACTGACGCCCCGGTTTATAACCCATCACCTTCAAATCATTTCCATTCAAAATAGGTTTAACATTCGCCCACTGAGTCAAATATTGCCAAACCTTGCGTCGCATCCAACGTTCACATTGCACAATAATCAAAATCAACATCGGTAAATCATACTCCCTCAACAACCACACCACCTGACTCGGAGTATCACATTTCGGCAAATTCTCCATAACCATAACCTTTGCCAACTCCAATTCCTCTAATCTTTTAATACTATCCACAGGTAACTGTAAATTTTTCCCTACCAAACCCCGATACTCAGACTCTAAACCAGCAATCAAAACTTCTAAGCGCATTTGCCAATGAGATAAATTTTTCTCAGAGTCAAAACGTTGTAAACACCTATCCAGCAAACACACCTGTTGCCACAACCTCTTATCTAACTCCAAAGTACGATGAATACAACGCAACGCCCCCAAACTTCCCAATAACTTTAAAGCAGGTTTCCAGTAGTGAGCTTGTAAAATATATTTCAACTCACTTTTGAGTCGAGTTTCTAAAGCAGGCGCTCTTCTATTTTTTTCTACCTTCCCAACACTTTCGCGGTCATAAACCCCACTATTAATGGCATAACGAATATATTCCTCGGTTTTCTCTTCAATCTCAAATCCCAATCTCACTGCAAACCTTACCCCGCGATAAATACGAGTCGGATCTTCAATAAAACTATTAGGGTGTAATACCCGAATTTGTTTCTCTTGCAAATCTGACAAACCACCAAAAAAATCAAGTAACTCTCCAGCACGGGGTTTAGTCAGTCGTGCTGCCAAAGCATTAATAGTAAAATCGCGCCGATACAAATCTTGGCGAATCGAACTTACTTCAACTTCTGGGTTAGCTGCTGGATAGGGATAAAATTCTGTACGAGCAGTAGCAATATCTATCCAAAGGGAGTCTAATACTAGATCATTGTGCCAGAGGAGAGCAGCAGTTTGAAATTGACCGTGAACTTCTAAACGTGCTGTCGGATAAATTTTTTGCAGTGCTTGTGCTAACTCTACTGCTGGAGCTGTTGCTGCTGAGTCTGAGTGACAACCATCTACAACTAAATCTATGTCTGTTAATAATAGAGTATCATCAAATTTTGATAACAGTAAGTCTCTTACTCCTCCCCCAATTAGATATAGTTGCCAACCTCTTTTTTCTGCCAACTCAGCAACCAAAGTGAGTAGTTGCCAAAGTTGGGGTGCGAGGCGATCTTCTAAAAGTTGTGTAATTGATTTACAAGTTTCCCCAGGAATGCAACCAGGTTGTTGATTTTGGGGGCGTTGTTGTTGATGCAATTCCCGTAAAACGTCGGTACGGGTGACTATTCCAACTAGACGGTTATTTTCTAAGACAGGCAACCGCCCAATATCATAAGTAACCATCAACTCTTCAATTTCTGGGAGAGTTGTTTCTGGGGAAATAGTTTTCAGTTGGGGTGTCATGTAACCTTTGACTGGAGCATGACTAAAACCATGATGCAGAGCAATATCAATATCTCGCCGAGAAATAATTCCCACCAATTCCCCAAATGAGTCTACTACTGATAAACCAGAATGACCATAACGTAATAGTATTCGGTGAGCTTCTTCTATAGATGTTTCGGGAGGAATGGTGCGAACTGGAGATGACATCAAATCTCTAGCAGTGGGTGGGTGAGGAATTTGAGAGATGAGTCTATCTACTAACTTTTCTAATGTTGCTTGGGGTTTGGTGTCTCGCCGACTAAGTGCTGCTGCTCGGTTATGACCACCACCCCCTAGAGGTTGAAATAGTTGACTGAGGTTAGTATCTGGGATGCGCGATCGCCCGATAATATTTAAGCTTTTTTCTGTTGTGTTTTTGAGGGAGTGGGTGTGAGCTAGCAATAGAGCATCTATTTCTGTGAGGTCAATTAAACTGGAAGCTAAACTGGATAAACCAGGAACATATTCATCTGTGTGTAAAAGTATTGACCCTATTTGATATTTTCTCACGGTGGAGCGTTGCAAATTTTCCAGAGCTATTTTTAATAAATCTTGCAGTTGGTGTGACAAACCGGGTTCGACATATTCACCTATCACAGATAAACTTGCTCCTTGCTGCATTAACCATGCTAAAGCTGCTGCGTCTCTTGGTGTTGTATGGTCAAAAGTCAGGGAACCAGTATCAACATGAATACCCAGTGCCATAATTGTTGCTTCTGCTGGAGTTAATATAGGGGTAGGTTTATTTTGGAGAGTCTGGAGTTTTTCTGTGATTAGGGTTGTGGTAGCTCCCACTGCTTCTATATAAGTTTGGGTAGCGGGAATATCGGTTTGAATTTCACAGTGATGGTCGTAGATGATAATTTCTGATAGGTGGGGTAAGTCTAACCATTCGGTAGTTTTTCCGAGTCGGGAGCGTGTTTGACTATCTACTATATATATAGAGCGAATTTGTTCTGGGTTAACGGAGCGACGTTCGATGATGGCAAATTCATCTCGATGGAGAGCGAGGAATTGTTTGACGGTAGGGTGACAACCGCCTGTTAGTACGAGGCGACTACCTGGGTGGAGGTGAGTTAGTCCGACAGCGGCGCCGAGAGCGTCGAAGTCTGCGGTTGTGTGGCATAAGATTATGTTCATTTATTAAAAGTAAAAATTCAAAAGTCAAAAGTCAAAAGTAAGAAGTTTTAATTTAAAATAATTAGGTATTATTAAAATAGTATATTATCTTCTA
>NZ_LGSU01000401.1 GCF_002260545.1 Hydrocoleum sp. CS-953
GCAATGCCATCAAAGTTTTCTTCTGGAGTAGAAGCATCCACTAAGTTTCCGATACTAGGCCATATTCCCCCATCATTATGGGCAACATGAAATTGCCAATATTGGTACTGACCTGGTAGACGGGCACAAACTGGTCCGTGAACATCTCTCCAATAGTCGTCAAATAGTTCGAGGGTTATTCCTTTTCTTTTCCAAAGGAGAACATAGAAAGCTACTTGTGCTTCCTGGTCACGACTAGAATAGTCGGCAACTTCTCCTTTCTTGATCAGAGTTGATAGCATAGTTTGCTGCCTTTGCTTTTCAGAATATTACGAGTTTATCTATACTTCTGCTGAAGTTACCCAAAGATTTTTGAAGCTTTTTGAGCAAACAAGATTTTATCTCCTCAAACTTCTCACACCTCCAAGACTTCGCACCCTACCCAAACACTTTTTTTTCAGCAAATCTTAATTATTTCGGTGGGAATAATTCGTTTAATTCCTCTTTTAATTCTCCCAGGGCACCAAAGCAACCTGCTGCTTTATTAAATCCTGCATAAACACAGGTGAATACTAGCAGTTNTTTTTTTTCAGCAAATCTTAATTATTTCGGTGGGAATAATTCGTTTAATTCCTCTTTTAATTCTCCCAGGGCACCAAAGCAACCTGCTGCTTTATTAAATCCTGCATAAACACAGGTGAATACTAGCAGTTCCTCTATTTCTTCCAAAGTTGCCCCTTGAGACATTGCCATCTTAACGTGAGCGCCAAATGGGTTTCCCGGACCTACATGATCTTGATTAACTACATCTATTGCTACTGTGATTAGAGCTTTGGTTTTTTGGTCTATTATTGGTAGACCCCATGCTTCACCTGCTACACGAGTACAAAAGTCCCCAAATTTGGGGTTGATACTATTTAAGCCTTCTTGCAGTGCTTTGTCATCTAATACTGCGTTNATCTTAACGTGAGCGCCAAATGGGTTTCCCGGACCTACATGATCTTGATTAACTACATCTATTGCTACTGTGATTAGAGCTTTGGTTTTTTGGTCTATTATTGGTAGACCCCATGCTTCACCTGCTACACGAGTACAAAAGTCCCCAAATTTGGGGTTGATACTATTTAAGCCTTCTTGCAGTGCTTTGTCATCTAATACTGCGTTTTTGTATGCCATAGTTATCTGCTTAATTTTTCTAACTTGCTGTAGTCTTTATTTCTGTGTTTAAGGACTGCGATCGCACCAGCATTGTCTAGCATAATCACTTTCTCAAACAGTTTAACATTTTATCTATTAGGAATCGATCTGCTTGTGAGTGGGCAGATGACGGCCAATTTATTTTTGACCCTATATAATTGTCTGGACTTATGACTTATTGGCTCGGCTTTTTACATAAGAATGGGATTTACTTAGCCATTTATGCCAGACATTTTTTTCTATGAACTAGACTACCACTTTAAGTTACATTTTGGTTATTGACTTCTCCCCGCTTTAAAAAGACGGGGATTCTCAAAGGATGCGAAGCAGCAGGTTGAAACCGTGCTGCTTCGCAATCTTTTCGATATTGTTTTGAAAGAGAATCCCCAAAATATCGTTTTGGCAGAGTCAAAACTGCCCTACACGCCTTGGTTAAATCGAAATTCAACTGTGCGCTTACCTTTCTGATTATATTAGCTGAACCATTACAGTCAGCATTAATTAAACTGCCATTAGAAGAGCAATATAAACCTCTTTTAACCCGCTTTCCTGATGCTTTCCACCGCATCTCCTTACGGAGACGCTTCGCGAACGGGTTTTTCACCATATTTTGGTAGAAAATCATCCGATACGAAAACTAGCTTGACTGGTATAGCTCTCTTCTGTCTCGATAAAGTTAATCCCATATTGTTGACATAATTGAGAAACTCTTTCTTTCAATTTAGCTGTAGGAATTTGCACAAATTCCTGATTATTCTTGTGGCCAATATTAATCCCTTCTTTGTTGAATGGATTCCAACCAAAAACAATATTTGCAATGTTATTAGCAAGACACCAATTAATAATAAATCTTGTGGCTTTATTAATGTTGTCTCTCATTTGACGGTTGCGTTTTTCGGTTATCTTTGCAAGTTCTTCATCCCAGTATCCTTGAGGTTTTTCCATCTTAATCTTGGCGACTTTTTTGTTATACCACTGGTTCTGATATTTGACCTTTTTTCCATCAATTATGAAGGATTTTCCTGTGTTGGATACTCCAGTTATCCAATTATTTAATCCGGGGTCTATACCAAGAACATTACTGTTAGCTTTAACAGGTTCTATTTCGGGCTGTTTGTAGACAAACTCAATATAAAAACATCCATTTCGAAGAAAAATGCGATATTCTTTAATTGACCTAAAGTCTAGATTTGAGGGCATAGGTAAGAGAAAATGGTCAATTCCGAACCATGCTTTAAGCTGATTTCCTAGAGAGAATTTCAACTCATTTCCAATCAATTTAACCCATCGAGCAGGATAACTTACAACTGCCATTCCGCCCTTTTTTCTATAACTGGGTGGCTTAGGGCGAAAATGTAATTTTTCCTCCTTGTACAGCTGCAATAATTTTCCATAAGAATTAAACGACTCAATCACACTATGTAATGTCTGTTGAGCGCAAGCTGACCGCATTGCTTTGAAGTGGATATTACTTTTGAGTTGCCGATCAAGTGCCGCTTTAGTCAGAAAAACTCCGGCTTTGAACAGCATTTGACGGCAATAATAAATCCCACAATTTGTCAATTTATTGGCTTCAGAGCAGATATATTCAAGAATTGCTATTACATCTGGAGATTCTTTAATTAAATTTTGCTGACATCCATACAATTTGCATCACCTCCTTAGTTTTAGATTAGCCAAAAATCAGCTTTTTTTTATTAAGAATAATGACGGGTTAAAACCCGTGTCGTTTGATGACAATTGATTTTAATCAATGGCTAACTCTCACTTCCTATTTTTAGGTTTCATTCGGTAATTTATATCTATAATACTACAC
>NZ_LGSU01000402.1 GCF_002260545.1 Hydrocoleum sp. CS-953
TATAAGTGTGAGTATCATCAACATCAGAGTCAGTTGTAGTTAGAGTACCTACCACTGTTCCATTATTACTATTTTCTGCAATAGAATTATTATCTAATTGAATTTCTGTAGGTAGATTATTTCCAGGTTCAGGGTCTGGAGATGCAGCAACAAATTCAACAGCACCAATATCTGTAATGCTACTACCATTATTATCGCCATCAACAGAGCGAGTATTGCCTAACTGATCTGTAGTAGGTATATCAGTATTAGTTCCTTGATCAATAGCAGCACTACCATCTGACAAAGGATGAACCAAGAAACCGTCAACCTCTTGCAACTCTGCCAACTGAGGATCGCCAATTGCCATATTCGCCGTCACTAATTGGTCTTCCTTATCTACTGCAGGAAATTGCAAGTTACCTCCCCTGTCAGTCAGTTGATAGTGTGTTTGTTGGCTAATGCCATATACATTACCAGCCGTGTTGCGGTCAAAAATCGTATTTCTCACTTCAATATCAGGAGCTACAGTCTCTCTAGTGTGAATCGCACCTGAAATATTTGCTGCATAATTGTTAGTAATTGTCGTGTTGGTAATTGTCGTAGGTGAGTAGGTAAAGATTGCACCTCCCAAACCCGTTGTACCATCTGGACTTTCTGTTCTGTTCTCGGAAAAGGTACTGTTAACAACCTCAGCTCTGGTTAAGTCTGAGTTGGCGTCAATCCACAATCCACCACCCTGACTTTCTGCTGTATTTCCGGCGAAAGTAGTATTGCTGATTGTAAAATTTCCCTGACCGCTGTTTGCCGAACTTTGGCCAGTGCCGATTCGTATTCCTCCACCATCAGCCATGTTGACACCATCTATAGTGGATGTGATGACTGAATTGTTGATAACAGTTGTATTTTCAATGATTACATTATTACCTTGGTAAATATACAAAAATGTAGCCCCGCCTGCACCTGCACCTGTATTTCCTTCAAACAGGGTATCACGAATTGCGATTGTGCCGTTTTCGCCAACGGAACTGGCAGAAACTCCATCGGTATATATTGCGCCTCCAAGTCCTCTAGAGAAGTCAATGCCTGCACTGGTGTTGTTATTGGTAAATGTTGAATTTTCTACCGTCAAAGCTGTTGAAGGAGTATTGAGGGCACCGCCGTTAATTCCTTTGTTATTTGTAAACTCACTATTTTGAATTGTCAGAACAGCAAGACCATTTGTAGAAATTGCACCGCCGCCTCTTTCGCTTCCTCCAGCAGTAGCATCGTTGTTGTCAAACTTACTGTTAATAATTGTCGTATTACTGCTATTCTCTACCCAAATAGCACCGCCTCCTTCTCCAGAGGTTACGTTATTTTCAAAGGTGCTGTTTTCTACAGTTAGCGTGCTTTCAAAACCAGTTTTAATTCCTGCTCCATTTCCTGCTTCCCCTGATTGGTTGCTTCTGCCATTGGCAATTGTCAGATTTCTGATAGTAATATTTTTTCGATTACCTGTCTCTAAAACTCGATGGGCATTCTTGCCACTAATAGTTAAACTTTGAGCATTTTCACCATCAATAGTTAGGTCTTTATCTATTTCTAATTGACCATAAGTTAGGGTAATAGTTTGATTAGCTAAACTGGAGTCAAATTCAATTGTGTCTCCTGGGTTGGCATGGGCGATCGCTTGTCTTCAGGAACCAGTACCACTATCATTATTATTGGTGACTGTTAAAATGTTGTTATTGTTATCTCCAGTTTCAGGTTCTGAAGATGCAGTAATAAACTCAACAGCACCAACATCAGTAATTTCACTCCCATTATTATCGCCATCAACAGGACGAGTATTACCTAACTGATCTGTAGTCGGTGCATCAGCATTAACTCCTGCATCAATAGCAGGACTATTTTCTAATAGGGGATGTATGAAAATATTATTTACTTCTTGGAAATCTGCCAATAAAGGATCGGTAAGTGTTACTCCTGCTGTTACTTTCGTATCATTAGGATTAAGTTCATTAGACTGAATATTTCCACCACCATCACTAAACTGAGTTCCTGTGTGATGATTAATATTCCAATCATTACCACCATTGTTAGCTTCATTATAGGCAACAATAGTATTTTTTAAAGTAGTATTTGAGTTACCGACCCAGAAACCTCCACCTTGAAATCCAGCATAATTATTAGCAATAGTTGTGTTAGTAATATTAGTAATGTGGGAATTATTTGCTAAAAGTATTGCTCCTCCTAAACCACTATTACCATCTTCATAGTTTTCGGATAACTTTTAACTGGTAACTNCACAAACAACAGAGTTACTGAAGAGTTATCATATTCTTATCCTTATTATTTTCGGAATACTTAAATTTTAATTGCTGATTATAAATATTAATTCTGAATAAGAAGCTTAAACTGTAAATTATAAAATGGGGAAGGAAATTATCCACATTTATTTCCAATTAGTAGGAGTAAAATGGAGGAAGTTTATGAGGTCAAATTATATTTATGACTTTTCCGATATTCTTGGTAGTGTATACTAATTCACTAAAATTTAAGTCTCAAGGAAACATCCACTCTTTTTAGAGTCTTCCCCCTGAAATTACACAAATATTTTTCAGCAATTAACAATGAACAATTAATAATTAATAATTACCTCTTCTTAAAATAAGGGGATTGACTAAAAGGATTTTTTTTGATTTATCCCCTTAAAAGGGGAGGCTTCAAGGCGTGAATTATTGAATGAATAATTAATAGTTGATATTTTTATACCAATTTCATCAACTTAGACTACAGTGCCGAGCTGCTGCTAGATTATATGATTTCATTCTTGAGATATGATGTGTAGCCATACTTGAGTTAATTAGTATTAATTGCTTCTATAGATTGAGAGTTTTATATCAAGCTTCTTACCGAATAATTAAGGTTTAAAGCCTCTCATTCGCTGTGGAGAAACAATGGATTTATTTTCCTTTTATTCAATCCAATCCGTTTTAGGGAGAGGTAATTATCAATTATCCATTATCAAT
>NZ_LGSU01000403.1 GCF_002260545.1 Hydrocoleum sp. CS-953
TATACGCAATAGTCGTTAAAGTTCTGTTCGGCAAAGAAGAGAATTGAGAAATTATCTGACTTTTTCTAGGGAAGATTCTTACTTGTCAACCTCCACTAAAATCTTTTATGGCGATATACGCAATAGTTGTTAAATTTCTGTTCGGGTAAATTATCTTATGTTCAAATAAGTTCAAATAATTAGTTATTATCAGAGCTAGTAGGAAGGTAGGGGTTTGGTCTCCAAACCGTGACACGTTATATCAATTTCCACTCATGTCTATTACCAACCTTCACAAATATTATAAGTATTTAACCGAACATAATATTACTACTGACTAAACCTACAAAAAAATCATTGAACCGTATGAAGTTAAGTATCAGGTAGAATGAGGTTAAATTACCACTATCCAAAAATGAACTTAGTCAACAAACTATTAGCTAAAATCCCCAAAAACATCCACTTTCGACCCAAACATCTCCTCTGGAGTTGCCTCATAATATTAGGACTAACCCTGACTCAAATCTCTAGCTACTTACCCACAGCCACTGCTCAACAAGCATCCTTCTTTTCCCCCAGAGAATTTCGTGGAGTATGGGTAGCGTCCGTCGCCAACATTGACTGGCCTTCTCAACGAGGTCTACCCGTCGCCCAACAAAAAGCCGAACTACTCAACATCCTCAACCGGATGCAAGAACTAAACCTCAACGCTTTAGTCTTGCAAGTTCGACCAACCGGAGATGCCTTATATGACTCTCCTATTGAGCCTTGGAGTGGCTGGTTAACCGGGCAACAGGGAANCCCCAGCCATATTATGACCCCTTAGCATTTGCGATCGCCGAAAGTCATAAACGCAACATCGAACTTCATGCTTGGTTTAACCCATACCGTGCCCAACTCAGTCCTAATGATGGCTCCTTTGCTGCTAATCACATGGCGACCAAATATCCCCAATATGCTTATAGATACGGCAAAAATATTTGGATGGACCCAGGAGCGCAAGTCATTCAAGACCAAACTTACAATACTATTATAGATGTGGTGCGCCGTTATGATGTTGATGCCATTCACTTCGATGACTATTTTTATCCCTATCCTCAAGCAGGACAAGAATTTCCCGACTACCAAACCTACAATAGTTACAAAGCATCTGGCGGCACTCTTTCTCTATCTAACTGGCGACGACAGAATGTGAATAATATGGTGCAACGTCTTTACCAAGGTATTCACGCTGAGAAACCTTATGTCAAATTTGGTATTAGTCCGTTTGGAATTTATCGTCCTGGCAACCCCCCTGGTATTGTTGGTTTCGATCAATATGAAGGTTTATATGCTGACGTGAAATTATGGATGGAGAAGGGTTGGCTAGATTATTTGGCACCTCAACTTTATTGGCGCATCGATCCACCTCAACAAAGTTATCCAGCGTTATTAAATTGGTGGTTGCAACAAAACCCCCAACGTCGTCATATTTATGCTGGAAATTATTTAAGTCAGTTACAAGTTTCTGGTTGGTCAGTATCTGAGTTTGAGAGACAAGTTGCTCTTTCTCGTCAGAGAGCAAGTCAACTTTCTTTAGGAAATATCTTTTTTAGTATGAAGATGTTTCGAGATAATGTGTCGGGTGTAAATAATGTATTCAAAAGTTCGGTTTATCCAACTCCAGCATTACCTCCAGCGATGCCGTGGTTAGATAACCAACCTCCCGCAACACCTACAGGAGTACAGGTTAATTCTGATGTTATTAGTTGGAGTGCTGATAATACTGGAGATGTTCGCTCTTGGGCGTTGTATCAGCAAAATGGTAATCAATGGGCGCTTGTGCAAGTATTAAATTCTGGTACTAATGCGGTGAGAGTTACGCCAGGAACTTATGCTTTGCGGGCAGTCGATCGCTTGGCAAATGAAAGTTCAGAAGAAGTGGTAACAGTGCAGTAATGAAGTCAGAAGTTAGAAGTCAGAAGTCAGAAGTTGTTTTTAGGAGATTTTGAACAATCCTCCAAAAACGTTTCGCCTTAAAAAGTAGAGACGTTGTATAACAAAAATGCGTTTCATGTCACGCAGTGAAACATCCCTACAGGGTTATCATTATTATAGGGGTTTGGAGACCAAACCCCTACACTCTTTTCCCTCAAATTAGTTTAAACAAAATATGATACAACAACTAACTACTGATACTAAATCAGAAATCATTTACCCTGATAGCGACGGTCAACCAATGGCAGATAATACCAAACAATTTCGGTGGATAGTTACTATTAAAGAAAACCTAGAAATATTATTTGCTGAAGTAGCGGATATTTTCGTTGCCGGAGATTTTCTGTGGTATCCCATGGAAGGAAATAACAAAATTCGCCAAGCACCTGATGTGATGGTTGTTTTTGGTAGACCAAAAGGAGATAGGGGTTCATATAAACAGTGGGAAGAAAATAATATTGCTCCCCAAGTTATATTTGAAATTTTGTCACCAGGCAACCGCCCCCAGGAAATGACTAGAAAATTACTTTTTTATCAACAATATGGAGTTGAAGAATATTATATCTATGACCCCGATGAAAATGATTTTGTCGGTTCAACTAGAGTAGGGAATAGTTTAGAAGCAATTCCAGAAATTAATGGTTGGGTAAGTCCGCGTCTAGGTATTCGCTTTGAACTTACAGCAGAGACCCTAGAAATATATCGACCAGATGGAAACAAGTTTCTCACCCCTGTAGAATTATATCGACTCCGGGAACAAGAAAAACAACGTGCAGAGCAAATACAACAACAATTAGACCAAGAAAAACAACGTGCAGAGCAAATACAACAACAATTAGACGAGGAAAAACAACGTGCAGACAGACTAGTAGAAATGCTTAGGCAAAAAGGAATTAACCCGGATTAAAATTCTTGGTAGGGGTTTGCTCTCCAAACCCTCTACTAATGGTCTTCAAACCCTCTACTAATATTGTTGGTAGTCTTACATAGTAATGGTATACAGGAATAAGGAATACCTGGAACGGGAGCAAGATGCTCCCAC
>NZ_LGSU01000404.1 GCF_002260545.1 Hydrocoleum sp. CS-953
GTTACGGCGACAGCGTGAATATTATTTATTTTGTCAAATTATTCCTGCATAAAAAGTCTATTTGACTATTTATATTTAAGTTTAAAGAATAAAATTGGTGAAGCTAAACTCAACGTAGCAACATTAGTAAAAATGATTGGTATATCTTTAACCAGGATGCCATAAATTATCCAGAACAAAACACCAGAGCAGAAAATAGCAAACATTTCTCAGGAAATATCTTTTGTCGAGCGAGTTCGCCAAGTTTTGATAACTTGAGGTAAAAACGAAATAGTTGTTAAGCTGCCTGCTAATAGTCCTAAAATAGTTACTAAATTTATGGTAGATAGATATAATTCAACAATTAATAATTAACAATTCATTATCACCTCATTCTTATAAAGAAGAGGATTGACTAAAAGGATTTATTTTTCTTCTTTTACTCGATTGGATATGGCATTTCGGCGATAGCTGAAACGACCGTTTTTCTCCATGAATGGAGAGGCTTTATAACTTAATTTTTCGGTAAGTAGGTTATTTCATTCATCAGTTATCAGTACCTCATACAATAGGATAGCTGGAAATACTGAATTTTATTTTTTCTTTTTTTTATCTCATTTAAAGGGAAACTTAAGACCTGATTTTCTGGTCAAATTAATTATAAAATAGTTTAGAGATTGAATGTATCAGCAAATATAAAAAGGAGATAGGGAACACTTAACTGGGAACAGGTATGGAGGTCTGAAGAAATCAAGACAAATATTTGTCGCTATTAAATCTAGGAATATATGTACTGAATACTTCTCTATCTACCTTCTTTCAATCCCTTGAAGTATTACCGCTTTTAGATTTTAGTCACTTCGCGTGCTCTCCTAATAATTATTTTACTCTCCAGTCTCTTAATCAGGGAAGAAAGTGCTAGTACAGAGTCAAGATAAAGATAAAGATAATTATTCTGTCTCCCAATACTTAATATGGGAGTCAAAACATAACACCACCAAAAATTGAAAAAATGAAGGCAAAATATATCTTCAAAATCTTGTTAACGCTCATTCTGCTTGTCAGCTTGACTATTTTTGCTCCTGTAGCTCAAGCAGCAGAAAAGGGATTAGATATCTATTTCTTTTACTCTAAAACCTGTCCTCATTGTGCCAAACAAAAACCTCTAATGGAATATATTGATAAACAGAATGAAGAGGTTAAAGTTAACTCATTTGAAGTCAGTCAAAACCCCCAAATATGGCAAGAATTTCTGGCAAAATATCAGATTACCTCTCAAGCAGTTCCCAGAACATTTATTGGCGACAAAAATTTTATTGGTTATAGCGAAACCGAGGGAGAATTGGAATATAATTCTGTATATAAGGGTTATATCGGCTACCGAAACCAAATTATTCAAGCCATAGAAACAGAATTAGGATACATCGTTAATATTCCAGGAAGAGACAAACAAATTCAACTTCCCTGGTATATTATTTTCTTGCCAATTTTATATTTATGCAGCTATCCACTGCTTAACAAAAAACTCAATAATGAGCAAAGAAAAAGATATTGGTTTGGCGGATTAATTACTACGATTATTATCAGCTTATTTTTCTTTATTACCTTCACCCCAGATGCCATTATTAAACAATTCGCTCAAGGACTTCCTTTTCCCTTATTTGTATCTACAATTGCTCTAGCTGATGGCTTTAACCCTTGTGCTTTTACTGTCCTAATTATTCTCTTATCATTACTGAGTTATACCAAAAGCAGGAGAGATATGACGCTGATTGGTTCTACTTTTGTGGCTACTTCAGGGGTGATGTATTTTCTCTTTATTATGATTATGATTCTAGTAGGTTCTGTATTTCTCGACAAATATGGAACTATCTTTATGCTCGTACTAGGAGTAATTATTACTTTAGCAGGATTAATTAATATTAAAGATTACTTCTTTTTTAAACAAGCATTTTCTCTTTCTCTATCTGAAAAACAACAGTTATCTATTAGTAAAAAAGCGAGGGAAATTGCTCGTAAACTACAAAATTCTCAGGGTAGTAAGAAAATGTTTTTAGCTGCCTTGGGCGGAACAATTTTGTTAGCTATATTTGTCAATATTGTCGAATTAGGATGTACTGCAATTCTTCCCGCAGTTTATATGACAACTTTGATTCAATACTGCCAAGAAAATGTTTGGCTTTGTTTTTCATTCTGGACAGGAATTTATGCTTTAATCTATATAATTCCTCTCCTAGCAATTTTATTGAATTTTATTTATTCCTTCAAATCCTCAAGACTGAGTGAAAGTCAGGGAAGAATACTTAAGTTAATTGGAGGAACATTCATGCTCTTTTTTGGGTTGGTAATGATCTTCAAGCCAGAATTTTTAACTTTCGGCTAAATTCGGCAGTGCGTTATAGAAGTCTAGGATAATAATTGATAGTGTAGGAGTTATATCAAATCCGCTTAATTCGGTATAAAAAAATTTTCATCTTCACCTAAAGAGCAAATGTTTCTAAATTCTCTTTTCTCCTGACTCCTGACTCCTAGATTAACTATCTAATTACACCGATGCTACCCGATTTAATATATTTAATATTAGGTACAATTATCCCTAAATTATGATTCTAATTTTTCCAGGACTTACGCATTTTTGATTTTTCAACACAGAGAAACTATAGCGCTATAGTTTCTCTGTGTAAGTCCCGTTTAATNAATATATTTAATATTAGGTACAATTATCCCTAAATTATGATTCTAATTTTTCCAGGACTTACGCATTTTTGATTTTTCAACACAGAGAAACTATAGCGCTATAGTTTCTCTGTGTAAGTCCCGTTTAATATTAAACTTTTCTATATTAGACCTATCCAGAAAATCAACTTGCTCTTTATTTTAATAGGACTTACGCATAAACGCTATATATAGAGTTCAAAACTATGACGCAATAGTTTTTTAACTCTATACATAGTACCTTTGCGTAAGTCCTGTTTAAGATCAGCTAGAGTTGTAAAATTCAGTAACAAAATCATTTTTGGT